>JAYUTS010000023.1:0-10588 GCA_043754995.1 Chitinophagaceae bacterium | reverse complement strand
ATGAAAGAATTCAATGGAAGCAACGCCTTTATGCGTTTCTGAATGTACATATCCGTTTGAAATGTCCCGTTGCATAAATTTTTTTTAGCTAAGAGATGAAAAGAGAAAAGGAGAAAGTTATTCTGATCTTTCTTTTCCAAAATTATTAAAAACCCTGTGTATTCCGTCTTTCATCAACTCTACTTTAAAATTTAAAAGCATCCCATGTTTTAAGTTTAATAGGGCAAGCTGTGTTCTTATCTGTTTAAAGTAGACAGGAGGCAATGGATCAATAGCTTTTAATTCCAATACAAGCATATTTTCAATCAGCAAGTCAATTTTATAAGCTCCCTCAATATACAACTCATCATAATGAATAGGAAGCAATGTTTGCCTGTGAACAATAATGCCAAGCTTTGTCAACTCATAGTAAAGGATTTCTTCATACACCCTTTCATAACAACCTGGCCCTATACGGGAGTGAATTTTGATACATAGATCAATAACAGTTCCTGTCAGCTCATCTATATGCATAGACTTCGTTTTTCTGTTTTCTCTTTCTCTCGTTTTAGCTCTTAGCCTGATTTCTTTGCTACCATTGTTAAAATGGTTGCCGCACCTGTGATCTCGTTAGTTTCGTCAAAGAATTCCACCAGCCATTTTACAATTCCTTTTTCAATATCATCGCCCCGTTTAAAATCTTCTGGGTTTTCTACAATCCGTTTATCATTTGGTAGTTTTTCTTTACAGGTAAAACGGATATATACTTCTGCTCCGGGGTACACCGGTTTGGTAAAACGCAATTCATCAATTCCATAATTTAACAGCACAGGATTTTTTTCATACCCATCAACAAATAAACCTGCTGCAATACTCATAATAAAATAGCCATGTGCCACCTGTTGCTCAAACATGGTTCCGGTAAAATCAGTTGTTTTGATATGCGCATAGAAATGATCACCGCTCAGATCGGCAAACCGGCCAATGTCTTCACTGCTGATGATTCTTTTTTCTGTAACGATCTGATCGCCCACTTGCAACTCTTCAAAATATTTTTTAAACGGATGCTTGCCGGGATCTTTACCTTTTGCATTTGGCTGATAGACATTCGTAATGGCAGTGATGGTGGTTGGTGAACCTTGTATAGCTGTTCGTTGCAGGTAATGTTTTACTCCACGCAAGCCACCCATCTCTTCACCACCACCTGCACGACCGGGTCCACCGTGCACCAGCAATGGTAATGGCGAACCATGACCTGTACTTTCTTTTGCGCATTCATTGTTCAACACTAATATTCTTCCATGATGTGTTGCAGCACCAATAACATATTGTTTAGCAATTTTATCATCAGCTGTTATTATGGAAGAGCATAAACTTCCTTTTCCTAATTTACTCAATTCAATTGCTTCATCAGTTGTTTTGTATGGCATAATGGTGCTCACAGGACCAAAGGCTTCTACTTCATGCACCTGGGCTGAAGCCCAGGGCAATTCATTTTTCAATAAAATGGGAGATAAAAAAGCTCCTTTATTTGCATCAGCATCTATCACTTCAACACTATCTAAACTTCCATACACAATTTGAGAGGAGGCCAGTAATTTTTGTACCTGTTCTCTTACTTCTGTACGTTGCGTTTCACCAGCCAATGAACCCATTCTTACTTTTTCATTCAACGGATTGCCGATTATTGTTTGCGCCAATGAACTGGAAATTGCTTTCCACAGATCTTCCATTTTGTTTTCAGGAACAAATATTCTGCGGATACCGGTGCAACGTTGCCCTGCTTTCAAGGTCATTTCTTTACGAACTTCTTTTACAAAGATGTCCCACTCCGGCATGTTTGGTTCTACATCTTCGCCCAACACTATACAGTTAAGTGAATCTGCTTCCATCGTAAATGGAACATTCTCACTTAAAATTTTCAATTGACTTCGCAGCATCAAACCCGTTGATGCGCTTCCTGTGAATGTGATTACATCCTGGCTTGTTACATGTTCCAGCAAAGAGCCTGCACTGCCGCAGATCAACTGCAATGCACCTTCGGGCAAAATTTTTGATGCGATGATTTCTTTTACTACTGCTTCAGTTAAGTATGATGTTACAGTTGCAGGTTTTACAATGGCCGGCATGCCTGCTAATAAATTCACTGCAATTTTTTCCAACATACCCCAAACAGGAAAATTAAACGCATTGATATGAATGGCTACTCCTTCTTTTGGAACAAGAATATGCGTGCCCATGAAGGTATTATTCTTACTGAGGTTATGACTTTCACCATCTATGCAAAATACTTCATCGGGAAATTTGCGTCGTAAGGATGCATTGGCAAATAGATTACCAATACCTCCTTCAATATCTACCCAGCTATCGGCTTTAGTTGCTCCTGTTTGATAACTGATGATATAAAATTTTTCCAAATGATTTCTGAGATGCAGTGCTAATGCTTTGAGCATATTGCCCCGTTCATGAAAGGTCATTTTACGAAGTGCAGGGTTGCCCACTGTTCTGGCATAATTGGTAATAGAGGCAAAGTCTAATCCTTTAGTAGAAGCTGCTCCAATGGCATCACCCGTTACAGCATTGTAAAGTGTTTGTCCTTCTCCGTCGCCTGTAATCCAGTGGCCGGTAATATAATTGCCGAGTTTATTCATAATGCAAATCGTTAGCTGCGAAGTTAAAATGAAAAGCCGTCTTACCAGACGGCTGATCTATATATTCTTTTATTATCAAAGCAATCCAAACTGGCGCAGGTGATGCGTTACATGTTTGTAATGCAATCGAACCCACTCTTCATAATTTAATTCTCCAAACACAGGATGAAGAGATGTTGTGCCGGTTTGTTCGTTGAAATAGTTAAAGAAATGGTTTACTTCCGTTTCCAGCTTATCAATTGCCTGCTCTACTGTTGCATAATGAACCGGTAATGGTTCTTCTCCAATAATGCTAAGCGGAGCTTTTGTATTTTCCCTGAACTCCTTTTCACTCATTAAAAATTCTTTCAGCTTCACCAAATGTTCGGGAGTAGAAACTAAATCAAAATGTATTTTTTTGGTTGATACTTTGAAGAAAGCCGAAACATGCTCTACCATTTGCTGAAAATTCATCTTACCCCATTGTGGTTGTATTGAAGGATCGGCCTGGCGAATAACTGGAATGTATTGCTCCTTTAAAAACAGAATTTGTTCCTGCATAGATAGTATTTGTGTTATCAAATGTAAATGATTAGTAAGTATATGAATACTTTTAGCCCTTCGAAGAGGTATGCCATACTTATGCAACTGTTTGCTATTATCTGGTAAGTTGATAAGTATGGCATACCTGAATAAAAAATCCCGTACAGAAACTGCACGGGATTCATATAAAAAGAAATTAAAACCTTAACCTAATGCTACTCTCTTAAATTCAGTAACCTTTAAGTCACCTGCAGATTTCAGATAATCACCTACGCTTTTAGAAGCATCTTTTACAAAGGCCTGTGCCAGCAATGTTTGCTCTTTAAAGAATGCATTCATTTTGCCATCCGCAATTTTAGCAATCATTTCGTCAGGCTTTCCCGCCATCTTAGGATCCTGCTTCATCAATTCAACAATGATATCTTTTTCACGTGTTACTACATCAGCCGGTACACTTTCAGGATCAACTGCAACAGGGTTCATGGCTGCAATCTGCATAGCCACATCTTTACCTGTTTCAGCAGCTTCTTTACTTAAACCTACTAACACACCCATACGATAAGAGCCATGAATATAAGAAGCAACATAAGGAGCTTCTATTCTTTCAAATTTACTGATCCCTATTTTTTCACCAATGGAAGCTAATTTATCATTGATCATATCAGACACTTTTGCCCCGTTGATCACTACTTCATTCAATTCATCAGCACTCTTTACATTGTTAGCAACTGCAGCGTCAGCAATGGATTGTGCAAACGCAACAAACTCTGCATTCTTACTTACAAAATCAGTTTCGCAACTGATGCAAATAACAAAACCTGTTTTACCATCGGCACTTGTTTGTGCAATGATCACTCCTTCTTTTGCTTCACGATCGCTGCGTTTTGCTGCTACTTTCTGACCTTGTTTACGCAACCAGTCAATCGCTGCTTCAAAATCGCCATTGGTTTCAGTTAACGCTTTACGGCAATCCATCATACCTGCACCTGTTGCCTGGCGCAGCTTATTAATATCCTGTGCACTTATTGTTACAGTTGACATATGAGTTATTTTTTGATAACCTGCTAAACGGCAGGCAAGTTTGAAATTTTTAAAATCAGAAAATGGAATTGCAAAGTTTGTTGTTTTGCAATTCCATTTTCATTATGAAATCAGTAAGCAAGTATCCCTGATTTCTTATCTTGAAGATGTACGTTTTTGTGTGCTTGGTACACGACGTTTTGGTCCGCCACCTGCGCCGCCGGGTCCACCACTATTTCCACCGGGACCTCTTCCACCAGGGCCTCTTCCGCCACCACGACCGCCTCTTTCTCTTCCACCGTCTTCACCTACTTCAAACCGGGCCGTATCTTCATTAACCTCTTCCGTTTCTTCTTCTATTTTTTCAATCTGGCGTTCAGCTAAACCTTCTGCAATTGCAGCAGTGAGGTATTGCGTAATGATTGCAATTGATTTTGTAGCATCATCATTCGAAGGAATGAAGAAATCAACTTTATTCGGATCGCAATTAGTATCAACCATACCAAACGTGCTCACACCTAAACGTTTTGCTTCAGATAAAGCAATATGCTCATGACCAATATCAACCAGAAACAAAGCCGCCGGAATACGGCTCATGTTAGCAATACCTCCCAATACTTTTTCCATTTTATCTTTATCCCGGCTCAATTGCAAACGCTCTTTTTTAGTGATGCTGTCGAAAGAACCATCGCTCAGCATTTTTTCAATGCTCTGCATTTTCTTTACACTCTTACGAACCGTATTGAAGTTGGTTAACATACCGCCCAGCCAACGATCGGTTACATAAGGCATGTTTACTTTCTGTGCACATTCCGTTACAATTTCTTTTGCTTGTTTTTTTGTAGCCACAAACATGATCTTCTTACCACTGCGTGCAATTTGTTTCATGGCTGCTGCAGTTTCCTGCAAGCCTTCTACAGTTTTATTGAGATCAATAATATGGATGCCTTTTTTTTCAGCAAAGATGTAAGGCAACATCTTGGGGTTCCACTTCTTTTTCAGGTGACCGAAATGCACACCTGCTTCGAGTAATTGCTGTTGTAATGAAGTGTTATTTTCCATTGTATGTATATAATCGTTTTTAAAAATTGTTTGATCACAATCATTGGCCAAGGCCAATGTGTGTATTAACGTTTAGAGAACTGGAAGCTTCTGCGTGCTTTCTTATGACCAAATTTCTTACGTTCAACACCACGGGGATCACGTTTTAATAAACCTGCAGCCTTTAATAAAGGACGATACTCAGGATTTACTTCCAGCAATGCACGGGCAATACCCAGCTTTACTGCTTCGGCCTGTCCTTTAATACCACCGCCGGTAGCATTCACTTTTATATCAAACTTGTCTAATGAATCGGTTGTTTTTAAAGGAGCTTCCACCTGGTTTTGTAAATACATCAGGGTGAAATATTGCTTGTAATTTTTGTCGTTCACAATAATGTTACCTGTACCCTTGCTCATGAACACCCGGGTAATAGCTTCTTTACGGCGACCAACTGCGTTTTTTTGCTTTTCCATTATATCTTGTTTGGAATTTTGTAATTGGATGATTAAGATGTGAACTTCAGTTCCTTTGGTTGCTGAGCAATATGATTGTGCTTTTCGCCAACATATACAAATAACTTTTTGTACATCTTGCGGCCCAAAATTGTTTTTGGCAACATACCTTTTACGGCACGTTCAACAATTACTTCGGGACGACGGCGTTGCAAATCTTTTGCAATTTCAATCTTCTGTCCGCCGGGGTAACCACTGAAGTTATGATACTCTTTGTAATCAATTTTAGTTCCTGTAAAAACAACCTTTTCGGCGTTAATTACAATTACATAATCACCGCAATCAACATGTGGTGTATAATAAGCTTTGTTCTTACCACGTAAAATAGCGGCAATTTTTGAACACATACGACCAACGGTTTGATTGGTGCCGTCAATAACGTACCAGTTACGTTCTACGGTAGCCTCGTTCGCATGTTTGGTAGTGAAATGTAGTTTACTCATTGTTTTTAATTTTTATTTACCCACCGCAGCTTTTGCGAAGCTGGTGCCACGCCATCCCGTGGATTTGTTGAAAAATTCCGTTTTTAGCAACGGGTCGCAAAGGTAGCCTTGCCGCTATCAAACTACCAAAGAAAAACAGAACTATTTTTCATCGCACTTTTACAACGAGCTGATTTACAGTAAATATTTTGCACAAATTTTTTCATTGCCTTAAAAACATCTGAAGGCAAAAAGGATTTTAAAGGCTTTTAGCGGCAAATCCTTATTTAGCTTTGGTTCGGCGTTACTCTGTGGGCGGCCGTTTCCATCACAATGCCTTCAGGCGGTAAGTAATTAAACTGCAAATTTTAAAGATGCTTTTCTTTCATTAAAAATCAAGTAAATTCAATAACACAATAATCATCCCGACTCCTGACAGAAAAAATCTTTCTTATGCGCAAAGGGTTACTCTTTCTTTACATTTTTTTTACTGCAATAGATTCCATTGCTCAGCCATATGTTGATGTAATCAATGTGCGTACAATTCAATCGCCGGATAATGGCTTCATCAGAAGGAACAAAGACAAAAATTCGTTTCAA
This sequence comes from Chitinophagaceae bacterium, assembly GCA_043754995.1. GTDB lineage: Bacteria > Bacteroidota > Bacteroidia > Chitinophagales > Chitinophagaceae > Lacibacter. The sequence goes on along the minus strand of JAYUTS010000023.1, from coordinate 3,838 downwards.
TATTTCAATACCTCGCTTACATTACCTATCCGTTTTAAAAAAACCGGTGGAGCTTTAGTGCTTAGTCCATACATTGAAAACTGGCAGGTGAATCTTCCGGATATAAATCAACCGGTTATACTTCCGGTGGAAAGAGATCAATTCTTTCCTTCAGGTATCGGGCTTCCAATAACACTTCTAACCCCGATACCCCATTCTAAATTTCTCATTAACACAACAATGATTCTGCGTAACAATGCAGAAAAAATAAATTTGCCCGGTTCCTTTCAGGCAGGAGGATTTGTTGTAGTAAATTATAAGATCAATTCAAAACTCACTGTAAAAGCGGGATTGTATTATAACCGTGAAGCATTCGGTAATTTCTTTATGCCACTTGGCGGGTTGGAATATAAAGTTGACAGCACCTTGCAGATATGGGGAACCTTACCGGGTTCATTCTTTATTGAAAAAAAATTAAAGAAACGCTGGTATGCAGGGCTTACATTTAAAGCTGTAAACAACAGTTACCAGTTATTTAACGGAAAATATATTCAGTTTAATGACAACCAGCTCAGCGTGTTTTCTGATTTTTATTTCACTAAAAACATAGTATTGAATCTTGAGGCAGGGCACAGTTTGTTTCGCCGTATAAGATTGGGTAAAACGGGCAGCATTAAGCAATATATTTATGATGAAAAAATAAACGACAACCTGTTATTCCGTGTTTCAGCCGTTTACCGTATTCGCTTGTAAGTATGTATAAAAGGAAAAAATTAATTAGCTGTAGGACACTTATAAGAAGTAATGCTGAAGGTAACGCCGATGGTAGCCATGATGTATTGATCCCGTTGCCCGCTGAAACCCCGTTGTGACCCGGCTTTGCCGATTGTGGTGCCGTATTCATAGCTTCTATCCTGTAATAAAGAAGCAGGAGATCCTAAAGGGAAGGCTGCTAAACCGGCATAAGTGGTAGATACATCATCAAGATAATCAGTAGTTGTAAAACGATGAGTTACTTCAAAGCTGATATTTGTTTTTGCGTTGAACGCATATTTAATACCCAAACCAACCGGAAAAGCAAAGGCAGTTGTTGAATAGGTTTTCCGATCAGGGTATAAAGCTGAGCCTTGCCCTTCGGTACCTAATGGACGAAGAAAATATTTTGTTCCATTTAAATAGGCATAGGGATCAAAATTAATAATGCCTGCGCCAAAAGTTAAGTAAGGCGTAAACCGTTCGCCCGGGTTTGATGGGTTAAACCTGAAAAAATTAAAATCGCCCTGCAACATCAGTTCCAGAATATTACTGTTAAAGCTGAGGTTGCGGAGTTTCTGAAACTGATTCTGCTTTTCATAAATATCACTGTAGCCTACCTGTAAAAAATTAATACCAATACGGAAGGCCACATAATCACCCATCTGTTTCCGATAGAAAACACCCGTAGCAATTTTGGGGCGGTTGAGTTTTGAATTGGGGTTCAGGTCGCCAAAATAATGTGCTCCTCCAACATGAAGACCAAATTCACCTTCATGGCGGTAGCCCTCATATTGTGCATTGACAAATAGTGGGCCAACGAAAAAACAAGCGGTTAGTAAGCAAAAAAATAGTCTTTTCATCTATAATTTAATCTCAGAAATGTTATAACGCAAATTTCCTGCTTTTCATGTGTAATGCTTCATTTTAAATCATGTTCGGCTAACGGTTTTTAATGAGCCGTATTAGAATCTGCAATCAAACCATCATTTAGGAAAGTCTGGTCAATTACGTCTGTCGAGCCCCCAGGATAATTTATTGCGCAGGGTTTGCAAGAAATTATTCTCATTTAAGCGAATCAGGCTGATGGCAAACGCTTCTTTCTTTACAGCCAGTTGAATGGTTTTATGTACAATTTCTTTTCTTGAATCAAGTGTACACAGAAAGCTATCAGTTCTGCCTTCAATTTCAAAAGAGATCACATTATTATCGGGCACTATTATGGGGCGAACATTTAAATTATGCGGAGCTACAGGAGTTATCACAAAACTTCCTGAATCGGGAAACACGACTGGTCCATTACAACTTAATGAGTACCCGGTTGATCCTGTTGGTGTGGCAACGATCAATCCATCGGCCCAGTAGCTGTTTAAAAATTCGCCATTGAGATAGGTATGAATTTTTATCATCGATGAAGTATCTAACTTATGAATTGCAAATTCGTTCAATGCATAAGGAGTTTCGCCAAAGAGTGGTGAATTGCTGTTGAGATGAATCAAGGTTCTTTCGTCTTCAACATAGGTATGATTTTTTAAAGAAGCTACAACTGTTTCAATGGCCTCTCTGCCGATACTTGCCAGGAAACCCAGGCGTCCAAAATTAATTCCCAGCAATGGAATTTTTTTATCCTGTACCAGTATAACGGTATCAAGCAAGGTGCCATCTCCACCCAAACTGATCATACATTCAAATGAACTATCCAGATCTGCTGACGATGAAAAGAACCGGGGTTCCTGCATAAATGAAACCTGCTCTTTTATTTGATCATAAAATCCGCTATAGATAACAATGCTGATATTGTTTACCTCAAGTTCATGAAAAAGCCGTTGGATATCTTCTTTCTGTTCTGTTTCAAAAACACGACTGTAAATAGCTACTTTCATCCGTTCTTATTTATTGAATTTGGCTTGGTTATCCTCAGCAAAAAATGATGATGTATGGAGGCTTAAAAATCTCTCCGTATGTGTAAAAATAAACCCTTTTCGCCCAACTGGTTAAAGGAATATTCAAGGCGTGCAACAAAATCGTAATAACTTAATGCGTCAATGCCGGCACCATACGTGTACAGCATTTTGTTATTAAGAATGCTATTGGTATAATGAGGCAAATGACTAACACCAATATCTCCGTAGGCTTTAATGATAATTTTAAATGGAATTTTTTTATACTTCTCATTTTTAATAAAAAAAGTGGGCACTTTGATGTTTAAAATTTCCTGGCGTATGGTTCCTTTAAAAATTCCTGCCTGTACACCATCAATCACATAATATTCGAGCCCCCTCAAAAACCAATCGCCATAGCCCAGCGCACCAAGATTATACATAGGTTGTTTAAATGGCACTTTGATCATATAATAACCAACAGCGGATGCAGATGTTTTTTTCGACAGTTGAAAAAACTTTCCTGCCTTTCCTGCAAACTGCCACAAGTTCATTCCTTTGGCGCCAAGTCCCCGTTGAAAAAAAGTACCATTAAATGCAACTCCTTTCCATGGGTAAACAATATTATTAACATTAAAATATTGATAGTTATAAACAAACTCACCAAATCGTTGGGCTGTTTTATTATCAGTAAAATAAGGCAAAAAGCCTTTTAAAGAGTTGGCTGCAATGATGCTGTTAATGGTGTCGGGTATTTTTTCGCTTACATAGTTGAGCCTGAAAGTATGACGGTTATTGACTCCTTTACGGATCGTGAACCCTGCTTCGGCTTTAAAGGTGGTTCGAACAAACTCATAGATATCAATATTTGTTGATGGAAAAAATACCTGCCGGTTACTGTCGGTTGCAAAAGCAAGTTGTCTTGATTGTTTATAAAATACACCCGCTAAAAACCCGTTTTCTAATTTTTTATCGGCATAAGGCTGTTCATAAAAAACAGAATATTCTCTTGTATATCCGTTGATGAAATTAAAATTAAGTTTATCTCTGCGGCCCGACACATTATCCCAGTTGAACTTTAAACCATAGTTCACCCGTTCAAGACTTCTGTTTTGCTCTACCAGCCATTGATTCAAATTCCGATCAACCAGTTTAAAATGTGGTGCAGGGAAAAAATACCAGCGTTCTTTTACATCAAAAACAATATCAATAAGCGATCCTTCCCA
>JAYUTS010000022.1:0-2061 GCA_043754995.1 Chitinophagaceae bacterium | reverse complement strand
ATCAAATAGCCGCATTCCTTTGGCATACAGACCGCCACCAATACCAAGCCATGGCTCAATAAAATATAATTCAACCAGGTATTCCCCATCTTCCAGGTCAAATTCAAATTTCAGTTTATCTTTTCCATAGCGAAAAGATTGAAACAGTTTCCAGTCTTTCGTATTTTTTATCGGCGCAAAAGTTCTGCGCTGGCTTGCGAAAAAGGAAGGCATACCCGGAAAATCTGTGGTCCATGAAGTAGAACCATGACCGGTAATTTCTTTATTAAATTCCCTGTCTTCAAGCCATGTATTTCCATTTTCATCCTGATAATCCGGGCCACCGCAATTAACCCGGTAAACGTAGTTGTAACCGGTTCGTGGTTTTGTAATTGGTTTTGCTATGGAATAAAGTTTATTAAAATTGGGTGATGATGGTAAATGATTTAAAACGATTGTATCTCTTGCAACAGCCTTCCCCTTTACATAACCAACTGCATACAACACATTGTATTGTATGTTCACTTTATCCCATTGAAAATGTGTACCAATGCCATTTCTTTTTTGTTTACCAAGAGATGCACTATTTATATCATTAAACAATTCAACTTCATCGCAATTGCTGTACACATAAATGCTGTCTTTTATTCCGGGCATCATCCAGCGGTTGGGCCAGGTGTGAGAAACAACATAAACCATCGGTTCTTTTTCTTTATCTGCATAATTGCTGCGATACATGTAATATGCATCGGTTGGTTCTTCCCAGGGTGTAAGCAATCCTTTATAATTTACCGGGCCAATCCTGTCTAATTCTCTCAAGCCCTCTCCACCCTGTACTCTTCCCGGGTTATCATGCGAAGTGAGTAACCAAAAAAATTGTCCCGCACTGCTGTCCTTTACGCTTTCAGCAAGGCGGATCTTTTGTTCCAACAATTGCACCATGCGATCCTCACTTAAAATGCCGTTTTGTACAAAGCCGCCTTCTGTGTGCAGATCAAGTGTTCGCCATGCACCGTATTCTCCAATGAGTATTTGTTTTTTTACATCTTCGGCATAGGCAGCAGGATTACCACCGTAAGTACCCGTCCAGTTTTGTGGCACATCCCAATCGGTGCCTTCTCCGCCGTTGCATGTAGTTACCAAACGTTGCGTTGATGTTGTTGGATCGAGTGAGCGAATGAGTGCTGTGCATTCTTCTGCAAAATCTTTAGGCAGTTTACTTTCATTTTGTAAACCCCATAAAATAACGGAAGGATCGTTGCGCCTTTCTATCACCCATTCTTTGAGCAATGTTTTAAAATTATCCCGAAACTCCTTTGTATCATACCAAACATGTGCAGACAATTGCGTCCACCAGAGAATGCCTTTTTCGTTACACAGTTTTCCATATAATAAATTATGCGGCTGGTGACCGTCCCTGAAACTATTAAACCCTGCAGAATGTATCCATTTCATTCTTGCTACGATCTGCTCATTGCTGAATGCATGGCTTTGTCCAAGCAAATGTTCATACTCTGCAATGCCGTTGATGAAAACAGGTTTGTTATTTAAAAAGAATTGGTTGGTTTTATTTTTCCAGTTAATAGTACGGAAACCGAAATCAGTTTCGGTTTTATCAATAATGATATTGTTTTCTTTTATGTAAGAAATAATTTTATAGAGATAAGGATCCTCCACACTCCATAAATTTGGATTGGGTACCCTGATTTCCTTTTGCAAAACTGTGATGGAATCTTTTGCTTTCAATGATTGTTGAGCAGTAATTTCTTTTACAACTTTTCCTGTTGCATCCACTAATTGATTAACAATATTAACCTGTTTGTTTTGCTGCGAATAATTCTTTAAAGTGGTATTTATGGATAAAGAAGCAGTATTGCTTTTTATATCTGCCCATGCATGCACACCAAAAGGCTCAATACGAACATTATTGGTAACAATCAAATGCACAGACCGAAATATCCCCATCGGCTGTGAGCCTTCGGAGAAACCACGTTCTTCGCTGCAGCCGCCGCAAACCCAGGGCAGGTCTTTGATATTGGCGGGATGAGCAATTTTTACTTCTACATTATTTTTTGTTCCATC
>JAYUTS010000021.1:0-10665 GCA_043754995.1 Chitinophagaceae bacterium | reverse complement strand
AAGTATATGCAGGAATAAAAAATCTGCTCAACTTTATTCCAAAGAACCCTATTCTCAGGCCAGAAGATCCATTTGATAAACGGGTAATTGATCCTGTTCATAACCCCAATGGATATACGTTTGATCCTTCCTATAATTATGCACCAATGATGGGCAGGAGAGCAGTTGTTGGTATTCGTTTAAATATTGATTGATTACATTCTCTCCGGAACATTTATTCCCAGCAACTTCATACCACTTGCAATTACATTAGCAGTGAGTTCACAAATGAGTAAGCGTAATTGCTTTTTCTCTTCGCTTTCTGCATTCATCACTGAATGTTCAGTATAAAAAGAGTTGAACGTTTTAGCAATATTATATACATAGTTGGCGAGGTGTGAAGGATCATGCTCATTGCCTGATTGCTCAATCACAGTTGGATAATTTTCCAGGTCAATCAATAATTCTTTCTCTAATTTAAGAAGACTACTCCCTTGAACTTTGTTTACTTGTGCTTTCTCTTTTCTTAGAATTGATTTGATCCTTGCGTGGGTGTACTGAATGAATGGTCCGGTGTATCCGTGAAAATCAATTGACTCTTCCGGGTTGAAGATCATTTTCTTTTTAGGATCAACACGGAGCAAATAAAATTTCAACGCACCAATGCTGATGGTTTTGTATAGTTCTTTCAACTCTTCCGCAGTAAAATCTTTTACCTTTCCTAACTCTTCCGTTTTTTGCTGCGCTACTTTTTCCATTTCATCAAGCAGGTCATCTGCATCAACTACTGTTCCCTCACGGCTTTTCATTTTTCCTGTGGGAAGTTCCACCATTCCATAACTCAAATGATAAATGCTATCAGCATATGGAAGCCCGAGCTTTTTACAAATGAGCTGCAATACTTTCATATGATAGTTCTGCTCATCACCAATTACATAAATGCTCTGGTCAATTTTGTATTGTTCATATTTCTGTTGTGCCAAACCAATATCCTGTGTCATATAAACCGAAGTGCCATCTTTCCGCTGTACAATTTTTTCATCAAGCCCATCAGCAGTTAAATCGATCCATACACTGCCATCTTCTTTTTGTACAAATACATTTTTTTCTAAACCTTCCTGCACGGTTTTCTTTCCAAGAAGGTAAGTATTGCTTTCGTAATAGATCTGATCAAAATCGCTGCCAATGCGTTTGTAGGTTTCATCAAAACCGGCATATACCCAACTGTTCATTTCTTTCCACAATTCCATTACCTCAGGTTTTCCGGCTTCCCAATCAAGTAACATTTGTTGGGTAGCTTTCATGATCGGCGCTTCTTTTTCAGCGTGTTCTTTTTTCATGCCAGCAGCGATGAGTTCTTCTGCTTGCTTCTTGTATTCATCATTAAACTTCACATAATAATCACCCACAAAATGATCACCTTTTGTATTAGTTGATTGAGGAGTTGCTCCATTAGCAAACATTTGCCATGCAATCATGCTTTTGCAGATATGAATACCACGATCATTTACAATACAGGTTTTTACGGTATTATAACCATTGGCATTGATAATAGCGGCTGTACTCCATCCCAAAAAATTATTCCGTAAATGGCCAAGGTGCAATGGCTTGTTGGTATTGGGTGATGAATATTCAATCATCACTTTTTTATGTTTCGGTTCTGCTTTTCCGAATGAGCTGTTGTTGTAATGTGTAAGTAATACTTCATTCCAGTAACTGTCTGCAACAGTCAGGTTCAGAAATCCTTTAATGATATTGTAAGCAGTAAAAAGCTGCGGATGATTTTCTGTTAGATGTTTACCCAACTCGTTACCTAAGTCATCCGGGCGTTTTCCTAATGGCTTCAATAGTGAAAACATCACAATGGTATAATCACCATCAAACTCGGGTTTGGTTTTATTGATCTGGAAATCTTTTGCTGCAAATGATTTGCCGTAGAGTTTTTCCAAACTGTCAATCGCTGCCTGTTGTATCTGTTGCTGAATTGCCATGCTGTTGTATTGAGGCGCAAAATTAAATGAAAAAGCCCCCCGATGTATCGGAGGGCTTCTGCTATTCAAGGAATCAATTTGATCCGTTTACTCTGATCTGAACTTCGCCGTTTCCGTTTCTTCCACCTTGTTGTCTCATTTCACTCATTGGTTTGATATTATAGTCTTTAGGAATAACAAATACCTTGTCATCCACTTTTGCATTCAACTCCACTTTGGTAACAGTAAAATGCGTTTTGCCACCGTTAGGTCTTGTAGTTTCAAACTCCATCGGGAATCCTTTCAGTTTATTTAAACCAGGGATGTTCGCTATCCGCATCATATCCCGAACACGAAACCCTTCTCCCAATATAAACTCTGGGCTATACCAAACAATCTGCTGAACCTCTTCACCACGACGGTTCTTATAACGCAGAAGTGCTTTTTTGCATTCCATCCCGGCTATCTTTTTTGATTCGCTCAGGTATTCAATAAATACTTCAGGAGTGAATTGTTGATTCTGAATACGCTGCCCGCCGCCATTTGCAGAATCTCTGCCAGCCATCATACGTTGCATGTCCTCATCATTAGTATAAAATCCCATTTTACGACCCATGGCTTCAAAAAGAGTGGTGGTGGTTTTTGTTTTACTATCTACAATTACCTGGTTTTTACCCATACCCATATCGCTTTCAATCTTGGTCATGCCATTTTTGAAGAACATTTTCGATTTTACTTCTCCATCACCCATTCTCATCATCACCCTATCCCCACCTTCTCCTGTGGCTGGAGGGGTACCACCGCCATCATCCGGGTTGGTGCTTTCAGTTTTCATTTGAATAATTGCTTCATTTACGACTTGCTGTGCCGGCAAGGTTGCAGTAAAAAGTAAAAAGATAATTGAAGAAAGAAGAAGTTTCATTTGATAAATTTTGTTTTTGAAAATGTCGAGCAATACTTTGACGTTCAAAGTTTTTTCGAACCTGCGCAGTCATCTTAATTAGTGTTTGCTTAAATGAGCAGGGAAACAAAAATACGAGCTTGTTCGTAATGTGCCTTTGCCACTCCCGTAATTAAAGAAAGCTTAACAAAAAAGGAAGGGTTGATAAAAATCAACCCTAAACCTAAACCAACTGCATATGAGAAATTCTTATTATCTATTCTTGAGCAACTCATCCATTGCTTTGTCTGCATCTTTTGCAGTAGCAGGATGGATCTTGCTGATTCCTGATTTATTGATGAGTTCATCCATTTGCTGATCGGCGTTAAGACCTACCAACGGAGAAATGTTTTTCAATGTTGATGCGTTCATCATGAAATCCATTTCGTCATCCGCATTTGTTTTTTCAAAATTGATTGCTTTGCTGAACCTTGCTGCTTTCGTTCTGTTTTCAGCATCATCGTTGATGGTTTTGTCCATGATTGCATCAGCATCAGCAGTTTCTGCATTCAACATTTTGCCAAAGAGAGGTGCAGCAACAGTTGTATTGAATGTTTCATTCAACTCAACATCAGCATCCAGTGTTTCATTTTTCAGGTTTTTACCAAAAGCAACGGCCATTTTACGGTTAACAAGTTCAGCTTTTGTAAATACCAGGTCTATTTTAGTATCAGCTAAACCAATTGAGTTAACATTGATATTTTTAAAGGAATAAGCCATCATGCTGTTTACCCAGGTATTGATGTCCATATTATTAATACGTACATCAGCAGTGAAAGCATTCCTGTTTGTAATAACAATATTTTGAATACCATTTACAAAGGTTACAGTGCAGCAGCTATCAGCGGGTGAAGTTGTTTGCGTTGTAATTGTTTTTTCCTCTTGTTTTTTGGTTGTGTCTTCCTGTGTAAAAGACATGGCAGTCATGGCCAGGCCAGAGAGGATTAGTGATGCGGTGAAACGCATAAATCTGCTGCTTAAATTTTTGTTCTGTTTGAGTGTTCCGTTAGTTTCGGGATTCACTGTTAATTTTGTTGTCATCTGATTTTTTGATGTTTAGGTTCTTATTATTTGTCCTTTCGGATTTGTTTTCTTTCAATTGTATAACAAAGATACTATTTAAAACTGGTACTTTGCAATACATAATACCTTGTTTGGCTTTATAAGCTGATGAGTGGTCATTTTTTCAATTTAACCGGCCATCAAGGCAATCGTTTTTTGTTTTTTGGTTGTTTTTAACCGTGGTACCAATCAACGTGCAGTTTAGCAGGGATTGTTTCGAAGTAAACTGTAAAGGCGGTGTTTATTTATAAACCGGAGCTTTGGAGTGCCATTTTGTTTTGACTTTGCAAAGTTACAACAGGGCAAACTATCTTCCAACTATATTTTCAATTATTTTTGAAAATAAGATACTTACTGACAGTTTGGTTGGCCTGTGTATGAATTTTCTTCAAAGAACTTGTGCATATGTGACGCTGAACAATCTCTTTTGTTACAAATGCTAAACAAAATTCTGACGTTTTTTTGGCGAAAAGGAGACAAGAAGGGATAGATGGCATCAACAAAATGTTAAGGAAAAATTGCTGGCGGTGAGTTGTTGTAAAACGAGAATGAATAGGTATTTCAAGGAGGTGATTTGTACTACCACAAAGTGGTATGCTGGATGAATGGAAATGCTGATCAGCTCTTTTGACTATTTAAAGTTATTTTTTTCATGAGCCAGCTTTCTTTCACGGGAGTGAGCCAATTCTTCTCAAGCTCCTCTTTATTTTGCACCAGGTTGTTAAAGTATATTGTTTCAATATTGATAAACTCATGTTCAACTGCATATTGCAATTGATTAAGTGGAAGCAACTCTACTTTATTTTTTATTATAAAGGCGAGATTCTGCCTGTCGAACATGGACACTTTAAATAAGTTTTCAATTTCCTTGATTAAACGAACACTGCTATCGGTACTGCAACCACTGACACCTGTTGCATTTTCATCAGCCATTAACAGAATAAACTGGCCAAAGAACAAAGTGCCAAATCCTTTTACAGACGTTCCATGACTTTTCCAGTTTTCTGTAAAATGATTGAGCAGGTCTTCTATCTGTAACGCCTCACTCATTCCGAATATACGACTGCTCTGATAAACCCATACACGGGAGTCAGGCGCAAAGCCAGTTGGAAGAAGATGTTTGAATTCAAGATTCATAGTACAAAGGTAATGGAGAGTTCCTTTTTGTAATAAGTTAGTTATTGTTACTGTCTTTTTTCTTCATGCGATTATAATTTCGGAAAGCATCATAGGCTGCAAAACAAATTCCAATTACTGCAATAACCAGCAGGTATTTATTCCAGTCGGGAAATAGCTCGTTGGTTTTACTTCCGGTAAATGTTCCAATGCCCCAACGGATAAGATTAATGATTACCAGAATTACACCGCATAGTAATGCAATAAAAAATGCAACACCAGCATAATGAAAAACAGCCGCTCTGAAATTTGCAAAAAGGATGGGCTCATCTTTTTTTGATTCACTTGTTTTTTTATTGAACCATGTATCAGAGTCGAGCAAACCAAGGATCATAGCAAAGATGAGATACCTGATAAGGCTCTGCTGAATAATCCGGTTAAGGGAAATATCATTTTCCACCCAATCCACTAAAAAGCGAATGATGAGGAAAACAAGAAAGAATAAGACTGTTCGTTGTAAAAAATTTTTCCAGTTAAATGTTGTCAAGAGGTGCTTCATGTTTGCTGAGTTTAACTTAGAGAAATTACATGCTGGCGGCAACGAGTTCAGCAATATCCATCACTTTTATCTGGTCTTCTTTTTCTGCTACTTTCACCCCATCAGTTAACATGGTATTACAAAAAGGGCATGCTGCTGCTATAATCGACGCATCGGTTTCAACTGCTTCATTGGTGCGTTCCCAGTTTACACGGGTGTCACCTTTTTCTTCTTCTTTAAACATTTGTGCGCCACCGGCACCACAGCAAAGACCATTACTCCTGCAACGTTTCATTTCAACCAGTTCAGCATCCAATGCTTCCAGAATTTTCCGGGGAGCTTCATAAATATTGTTGGCACGGCCTAAATAGCAACTGTCGTGATAGGTGATTTTTTTTCCCTTGAATGATCCACCTTCTTTCAACTTTAACTTTCCTTCATCAATTAGTTGTTGCAACAATGTTGTGTGGTGAATGACTTCATAGTTTCCACCTAAAGCAGGATATTCATTTTTTAATGTGTTGAAACAATGCGGACAGGTAGTTACAATTTTTTTAATGTTGTAGCTATTCAACACCTGTATATTATTATAGGCCATCATGTGAAAAAGAAATTCATTCCCTGCACGTCTTGCCGGATCGCCTGTACACATTTCTTCCTTTCCCAGTATGGCGAATTTGATTCCTACTTTATCCAATATAGTTGCAAAAGCTTTGGTAACCTTTTGTGCCCGCTGATCAAAACTGCCGGCACAACCAACCCAGAATAAAACTTCGGGTGTTTCATTGTTGGTCATCATCTCGGCCATTGATGGTACATGCATGCAAATGAATTTGTTTCAAAACTATGGCAAAAGCATTTAAATGCAATCAGCGTTTGTTCATATATTAACAGGGCCTGTTATCTTTGAACTTCATGCTTAAAAAATTTTTTCAACGATTCACTAATTGGGAGCTTTGGCCTTTTTCTGTCATTTATTTTCCCATCAGCTTTGTATGGATATGGTATATCATCAGGAGCAGGGCTGTTTGGTTCTTTACTCCATCCAACCCAACCATTGCTTTTGGCGGATTTGAAGGCGAGGGAAAAAAAGAAATGTATGATCAGTTACCACCGCATACGGTACCCCGTACCAATTACATTATGCATGATCTTTCATTTGATGAGGTAAAGCAGCAATTAAAAGAAGCAGGGTTTCAATATCCTTTTATTGTAAAACCCGACGTAGGCATGAAAGGTATTTTGTTCAGGAAGATTGATACAGAAGAGCAACTAAGAAAATACCATGAGCGGATACCGGTTGAATACATTGTGCAGGACCTTATTGATCTGCCGGTTGAAGTAAGTGTGTTCTATTACCGTCATCCTTTACAACACAAAGGAACGGTGAGCGGTTTCATCAATAAAGAATTGCTGCATGTTATTGGAGATGGCCAATTAACACTACAGGAGTTGATTGAAATCCATCCACGTGCAAAATTCCGTATGGAAGAAATGAAACACAGGCATGGTCATCGTTTAAACAGGGTTATTGAAAAGGAACAAATTTTTTATTTATCCTATGCCGGTAATCATAACAGGGGAGCTCATTTTACCAACCTGCATAATGAAATTGATGGGCGACTCATTCAAGTGTTTGATGAACTGAGTCATTACTCCAAACATTTTTACTATGGCAGGTATGATATTAAAACAACAGGTATTGAAGATCTGAAAGCAGGAAAGAATTTTATGATTCTTGAGTATAACGGATGTGGTGCCGAACCAAATCATATCTATGATTGTAATATGAAACTGGCAGATGCTTACAGGGAAATACTAAAACACTGGAAAACATTATATGAAATAAGTAAGTATAACAGCAGGAATGGTTACCCTTACTGGAGCTTTCAAAAAGGTTACCGGTTCATCAGGGAATCGCAAAAGCACTTTAAGTTACTGCAGGAATATGATTAATTTCATATTAGTAAATTATGACAACCGATAAAACTTTTCTGCTCATTCGTAATTATGATCTGTTCTCTCATATTTCTGACGAAGAGTACGAGGAGCTGAACCTGGTACATCATTTTATTGAAGCAGAGAAGGGTGATTATGTATATTTTGATTCAGCTTATCACAATAAATTATATTTTCTTAAAGGGGGAACAATCAAGATCGGTCATGTTGATGTGGAAGGAAAAGAGGTCATTAAAGAAATCATTCGTGAAGGTGAAGTATTTGGACAATTTTCTCTGGAGCGGAACAATTTAAATGGCGAATTTGCCCAGGCTTATAAAAGCGATGTATCACTCTGTGCTTTCAATATTGAAGATTTTGAAAAACTATTAAAAAAGAAACCTGAAATCGCCTTTCATTTCAGCAAACAGGTTGGTCTAAAGCTCCACAAGTTTCAAAACCGTTTAGTCAACCTTTTAAATAAGGATGTAAAGACCCGTCTTGTTAATTTTCTCGTTATGCTTGCAAAAGAAGAAGGCGAAAGTGAAGATGGCAATCAATACAATATTCAGAATTTTCTTACACATGAAGATATTGCTCAACTCATAGGAAGCAGCCGGCAAACAGTTACAACCTTACTCAACGAGTTGGAAAATGCAGGATTTGTAAATGTTACCCGGCAGGTAATAAAAATTCCTTCTGTTAAAAGTCTGCAAAATAGCCTTGCTGTCCGATAGCCGACAAAGAAGCACTCTCTGTGAGCATAGCTTTGTTTTTTAAATAAGGTATATGATAAAAAGAACAGGCATTTTAATTGTACTCATTACAGCAGTTTTCGTTTCGGTTGATGTGTTAGCACAAGATCAAAAACGACAGGCAGGGTTCAATCTCCAGAATAGCATTGCTGTACAAGGTTATGATGTAGTTGCTTATTTCACAGTAAACAAAGCGGCAAAAGGTAATAGTGCCAATAGTGTTGTTTACCAGGGTGTAAAGTATCAGTTTGCAAATACAGCCAATAAAGAAGAGTTTAAAAAGAATCCTTCAAAATATGAACCTCAATACGGTGGCTGGTGTGCTTATGCAATGGGTGCAACCGGAGAAAAAGTTGAAATAGACCCTGAAACGTTTAAGATCATCAACGGAAAGCTTTACCTTTTCTATAATAAGTTATTCAACAATACACTGAAAACGTGGAATAAAGATGAAGCAAATCTTAAAACAAAGGCGGATGTAAACTGGCTAAAAATTTACAAATAAACAGCATGAAAAAATTTATTATTTCCACAGGATTTCTCCTTGTTGCATTATTCAGTTTTGCACAAAAGCCTGAAATTTATTCAGCTTCGGGAATTGCATTAAACGGGTACGATGCTGTAGCATTTTTTAAAGAAGCAAAACCTGTAAAAGGTAACGATGCATTTTCTTTTAAGTGGAAAGATGCTACCTGGTTATTTTCATCGCAACAACATATGGACAGTTTCAAACAATCTCCGCAAAAGTATGAACCGGCTTATGGAGGATATTGTGCTTACGGTACTTCACTTGGCTACAAAGCACCCACACAAGCTGATACATGGATGATAGTGAATCAGAAATTATATTTCAACTATAATCTAAAGGTGAAAGAAACCTGGGATAAGAACAGGGATGTTTACATTGACTCAGCAAATGTAAAATGGCCGCTCATTAAAAAATCATAACAAGCATCATTTCAAATCTTATCATCATGTCTGTCATTAAACCTTTAAACCTGTTGCTCTGGATACTCCGGTTAACTGCTGCTGTTATTATGCTGCAAACACTTTTCTTCAAGTTTGCAGGAAATGAAGAATCTGTTCATATTTTCACTGCACTTGGAATGGAACCATGGGGGCGTATTGGAACAGGTGTATTTGAATTGATTGCATCTGTTCTTATTTTATGGCCACGAACCACACATTTTGGTGCAGTAATTGGTGTTGGTTTAATGAGTGGTGCCTTATTTTTTCACTTAACAAAACTTGGTATTGAAATACTGGGCGATGGCGGGTTGTTATTTGCTTATGCAATAATTGTAATGATTAGCTGCCTTTTGCTCATCTTCTTTCACAGGAAAAAAATCATAAAACTGATTCCTTTTTTAAACAACTAAACCATTGTAAATATGAAGCATTCATTTATACTGTTGTTATTGCTGCAAATTGCTTTTGTTAATGCATATGCTCAAAAAACAAATCAGCAGCTTGATGTATCTGCTTCAATTGGCAGTTCACAGGGCACGGGCTCGTTATCTTACATTTATAACTGGCAATTGGGTAAAAATAAAAAATTTGAAATAGGAGCAGGCGCAAGGTTCACCTCTTATTTTGGCAGTAACAAATATTATATTACCGCCCCAGCAATAATTACAAGCGGTTCAACAGGCCCCGGCGTTTTTTTTAAAAAAAATATTGAAGCAAATCTTGATTCGTTTCTTTTAGCATCAGCACAGGTAAATGCTTTAAACTTATCCATTAATATAGGGTATCATCTTACCAAAAAAGTAAGCGTCGGCTTTAATATAGATGCCATTGGTTTTTCTTTCGGAAGTAAACAAAACGGAAAGTATGTAAATGGAACATCCGTTGTAAATACATCTGCTACACCTACAGCATTCAATATACTGCTGGTAAGCGATAATGATCGTGGCAGTTTAAACTCAGAACTGTATGCAGCGTATAATTTTAATGGCCAATGGGCAATTAAAGCCGGCTACCAGTTTTTATTTACTGAGTACACTACCGCAACCAAAGTGCAGCAATTTCCCGAACCTAATGACCGTTTCAGAAATAAAACATCAGCTTTCTTAATTGGTGTTCGTTATCAACTAAAATAAAACAATATGCAAAAGACACTCCTCCTTATTTTATTCGTTACACTGCTTGCAGCATGTAAAAAAAACAATACAGTTGATACTCCTTCTAATGATCCTGTAAACCCCGCCGCTCCCCTGCTGGCAAAGGGAAATTTTTCAGGTACACCCGGCCATTCTGTAAGTGGAACTGCCGAAATTATTAATGATAATAACGTGAAGAAATTAGTTTTAAAAAATTTTTCGGCAACAAACGGCCCCGATTTAAAAGTTTACCTCTCTACCAACA
>JAYUTS010000020.1:0-30260 GCA_043754995.1 Chitinophagaceae bacterium | reverse complement strand
CCAATATTTCATCTTTTGAAAAGAAACCACTGAAGGGAGGAATACCTGCAATGGCAATACAGCCAACTAAGAAAGTCCAATGTGTGTGAGGAAGTTTTTTTGACAGTCCTCCCATCTTACGGATATCCTGCTCATGATGCATGGCGTGAATTACAGAGCCTGCACCCAGGAACAATAATGCTTTGAAGAATGCATGCGTCATTACATGAAACACAGCGCCGGTGTATGCACCAACACCCAAACCAAGAAACATATAACCTAACTGACTTACTGTTGAATAGGCCAGTACTTTTTTAATATCGTTTTGTTTGATGGCAATGGTAGCTGCAAGAATAGCTGTTGCCAAACCAATGACAGCAACTACTGTTTGAGAAACTGGCGCCAGTGTATATAAAATGTTGCTGCGGGCAATCATGTAGATACCAGCCGTTACCATTGTTGCAGCATGGATCAATGCTGATACCGGCGTTGGCCCCGCCATTGCATCGGGCAACCAGGTGTATAACGGAATTTGAGCGCTTTTACCCATAGCGCCAACAAATAACAGTAAAGTAATTACTGTAAGAATAGAGGTACCTGCACCTTGCGCCTGCGAGAAAACATCCGTGTAAGTTAACGTACCAAACTGTTGAATGATAAAGAACAAGCCAACTAAAAAACCAAGATCACCAATGCGGTTCATTACAAATGCTTTGCGTGCTGCATTTCCATATTCTGTATTCTTAAACCAATAGCCTATTAACAAATAAGAACAAAGACCCACACCTTCCCATCCAATAAACATGATGAGATAATTAGATCCCAGTACCAGCAACAACATACTGAACACAAATAAATTCAGGTAAGCAAAGTAACGGGCATAATGATGGGGTTCTTCTTCATGCATATAAGAAGTGGAATACACATGAATCAAAAAGCCAACTCCTGTAATAATTAATAAAAATAAAGTTGAAAGCTGATCAACCTGGAAAGCGAATGGGATATTCAATCCTGCCACATTAATGAAATCAAACAGGTTTACTGTTACGGCAGTAAAATCTTCAGCCTTTGTTTCATTGAAGATAAGCACACTTACAATGAACGATGCCAAAATTACCCCGCTGCCAATGATGCCACTGAGCGATTTACTCAAATTTTTTCTTCCCAATCCATTGATGAGAAAACCAATCAAAGGAAATAACGGAACTAAATAAACCAATTTACTCATAAGACTATATTCTGTACTAATCACTTCCGGCTAATGACTACCGGCTGATCTTAGTGTTTTAATCTATTTAAAAAATTCACATCCACACTATGAATGTTTCTGTACATCATAACAATAATAGCCAGTCCCACACTTACTTCAGCCGCAGCCACTACCATAATAAAAAATACAAAAAGCTGTGCTTCGGCTCCCACTTGTAAAGACGGATTGAATACAGCTACATTTTCGTAGTGCATTTTACTGAATGCAACCAACAGCAGATTAACCGCATTCAGCATTAATTCAACACACATGAAAATAATAATAGCGTTGCGACGTGTTAACACACCTGCCACTCCAATACAGAATAAAGCAACAGCAAGAATGATATAATAATTGATCGGCATAATTGTAGCCCCCATCCCCTAAAGGGGTGTTCATACACAACTTGATTAAAGTTGCGTTTGTTGTTAAATAATTTTCAAAAAGCTGTTCAAATTTTTTTAGCCTGTCCTACACCCCTTTAGGGGATGGGGCTAATCTCCTTTCTTTCCTATTACCACAGCACCCACCATCGCACTTAAAAACAACACACTGCTTATTTCAAATGGCAACACATAATCGGTGAATAATATTTTACCGAGCGAATGGATCAAACCAATTTCTCCGCCGGTATTTACCTGCTGAATTCTCAATGCTTCTGTTTGGCGGATGGCAGCAATAAACACCAGCATCAAACTGCCACCTGCAACAGCACCCGCCAGTTTTAACCATTTATTTTTCTGCGGCTCATTATCTGCATTCAGGTTCATGAGCATAATAACAAACAGAAACAAGACCATGATGGCACCGGCATATACAATGATGTTGACGATAGCAAGAAACTGTGCATTCAATAAAATATAATGACCTGAAATAGCAAAGAATACCACAATCAACCACAACACACTATAAACAGGGTTCTTGCTGGTAACCATCATCAATGCTCCGCCGAGTGCCAATGCACTGAGGAACCAGAATAAAATTTCAGTAATACTCATAATTTATGCAGTCTCCTGTTTGGCTTTTGCTTTTCGTTCATCAATTAATCCTTTTGCTTTGGTAAATGCTTCAGGGTTATCCTTTGGATGAGGAATTACCAGGTTGTCTTTACCATATATAAAACTTTGCCTGCTGTAATTGGCAGGAGCAAATGTTTCTGTTAAATAGATTGCATCTTTCGGACAAGCCTCTTCACACAACCCACAAAAAATACAACGCAGCATATTGATCTCATACTTAGCTGCATATTTTTCTTCACGATACAAATGTTCTTCCCCGGGTAAACGTTCTGCAGCATCCATGGTAATAGCTTCGGCCGGACAGGCCACTGCACATAATCCGCATGCAGTACAATTTTCTCTTCCGTCTTCATCACGGTTGAGAATATGCAAACCACGAAACACAGGACTGAATGGTCTTGTTTCTTCTGGATAACTGATGGTTGCTTTTTTTCTGAATATATGCGAAAACGTAATCGCCATTCCCTTTGCAATGTTCCAGAGATATATCCTCTCCAGCCATGTCATTGGGCTCCGGTCAACTGCTTTTGCTCTGTTTGTTAATTGCATGTACGTTTATTAAAAAATTTGTACCTTTTTTTTGTTACCAACTTCAACTCTTTATTCATCTTTTGTTGCGTCGCACACTTGTATTGAAACAATTCTATTCAGCCCCATCCTCCTTCTCCTTCCCCAAAGGAGAAGGAGCGGTGCTTCATGTCTTTCCCGATCTAATTATCTTCCAATTCATCTTCATTACTTTAATCATCACACTCAATCACTGTGTATAAATTCAATCGCTTACTAAAGCTGGCCCCGTGCTTTGCAAGCCTCCCTTCCGGGGAGGTTTGGAGGGGCTTACTATTTCTTCAACAACATTACCGCTGCCGTTACAATCATATTGAGCAATGCAAGCGGTATTAAACTTTTCCAACCCAGGTTCATTAACTGATCATAACGGAAACGTGGAATCGTCCAGCGTACCCACATGAATACAAAAATGAAAAAGAGAATTTTTAAAAACAATGCCAATGCCCCTAATGCCGCCATTGTATTTACTGAAAAGCCCCAGGCACTTTCATCATAGAACGGAATTAGATCATAACCGCCAAAATATAAAGTAGCCATGATGGCACTGCTGATAAACATGTTGATGTACTCAGCAAACAAATAAAAGCCCAGCTTCATACTTGAATATTCGGCATGGTAACCACCAATCAGTTCGTTTTCTGCTTCGGCTAAATCAAATGGTGTACGGTTACATTCTGCAAAAGCACAAATGATGAAGATCAGAAAACCGAGCGGTTGCAGAAAGAAATTCCACCAGCCTTCCTGTTGCTGTTTCACCATTTCACCTAAACTCAATGTACCTGAAGTCATGAGTAATGCAATTAACGCAATACCCATTGCCAGTTCGTAGGAAATGATTTGTGATGCTGCACGCAATCCTCCCATCAAAGAAAATTTATTATTGCTTGCCCATGCGCCGATCATGATGCCATATACACCGAGACTCACCACACCAAATACAAATAAGATTCCAATGTTTATATCAGCAATCTGTAATGAAATTGTGCGGCCAAATAATTCCATTTTATCGCCCCAGGGAATGACTGCACCTGTTAACATAGCCGTAATCATGGCCAGCGAAGGACCAAGTATGAATAAAAATTTATTGGATGAACTGGGAATGATCTCTTCCTTAAAAAACAATTTCAACCCATCAGCCAATGGTTGTAATAAACCAAAAGGTCCTGCACGGTTGGGTCCAAGACGATCCTGAATAACTGCTGCTACTTTTCTTTCCATGAACGTTGTGTACATAGCAATGACCAATGAAATACTGATGATGAATCCGATGAACAGAAACTTTTCCAGCACCAAGGCCCAGTCAACAGCTAATAAAATGATATCCATTAAATCAAATTAATTCTTGTGTTTCAATGATTATGCAAAAACCAATCTTCCTTTTGGTTCTGGTATGAGCCATCCTTTTTCGTTTGCTATTTTCAACCATTCTTCTGCCAGATCTCCCACTTGCTTCAAAGCCTCTGCTTGCGAGTCGCCATGTGCCATGCAGCCTTTTAATTCAGGAATTTCTGCAACAAAAACCTGATCTGCATCACTCCAATAAATAATAATTTCATACTTATTCATCATCTACAAGTTTATGTGTTACTAAAAAATCTCTTACCTGCTTTACCTGATAAGTCTTTGCTTTACCATCTTTTGTTTTCTGAAGATTGATAATTCCCTCTACTCCTTTTTTCAAAAAAATTCTGTGGCTGCTGCCTGTTTTTCTTTCTTCAAAACCCAATCTTAATAATAACTGCACTAAATCATCCAGATCAAAATTAGCATCTGCATTACCTGCCAGCAATCTTAAAACAAGTTTTTCCTTTTTACTCATTTCGATGCTTCTATCTTTTTAAATGATGCAGAAGTTGCCGCCCCTTTTATTTCACTTAACTCCACCTGGTTCACTTCACTTACATCTTTAATATCCATTAGTAATTTAGGATCTCGTCCTCCCATTACTTTCTTCACTGTTTCATTGGGCATAATGGTGCCTTCATAATGTCCCTGAGAAATGACTGAATGACGATTGACATGCGATGGGCCTTCAATGGTCCATTCGCTTACTTTTTTACGTTCAAAGCGGCATTTGTTACAGATCCAACCGGCTGTGCCTTTTGAACTGTTTTTTACTTCGCCCCATTCATCTTTACGTGCAGTAACACGCAACACCTCATCGCCCCGCATCCACAATTGTACTTCACCACTGCATTTATCACAGGCACAATGTGCATCAACCGGTTTGGTAAACCATACACGGTTTTTAAACCGGAATGTTTTATCCGTTAATGCACCCACCGGACAAACATCAATGACATTGCCGATAAAATCATTGCTTAAGTTTTCCTGAATATAGGTTGCAATTTCTGAATGATCGCCCCGCATTAAGATTCCGTGCTTACGTTCTGTACTTACCTGATCTGCAACATACACACAGCGATAACATAAAATGCATCGTGTCATATGTAATTGAATATAATCGCCGAGGTCATGCTTTTCAAATGTTCTTCTTTTAAACTCGTAACGGCTTGCTCCTTTTCCATGTTCATAACTCAGATCCTGCAAATGGCATTCACCTGCCTGGTCGCAAATAGGGCAATCTAACGGATGATTGATCAGTAAAAATTCAACCACTCCATTTCTTGCATCAGTTACACGATCGCTGGTAATATTTTTCACTACCATTCCATCCATAACATTAGTGCGGCAGCTTGCCACCAGCTTGGGCATTGGCCGTGGATCAGCCGCTGAGCCTGCAGCCACTTCTACTAAACAGGTGCGGCATTTTCCGCCGCTGTCCTTCAACGTTGTGTAATAACACATTGCCGGCGGTGCCACTTCACCACCAATTTTTCGTGCAGCATTGAGGATACTTGTTCCCGGCTCCACATCAATGGTGATGTTGTCAATTGTTACTTTAAATAATTTTTTTTCGTCTGACATATATTCAATTTGCCAAAATTCTTTTTAACTGTTCCATATCTGCATTTATATTCTCATCACGCAGGTGTAAAAGTGTCGCTTTTAAAACTTCGACTGTTTGATTACCTGAGGACAAAATTATATTTATCAGCTTGTTTAATTTCTCATTGTTCTCACTGTCTATATCATCTTTCAATGCTTTTTTTAAAGGCTTTGGAGCAGAGGGATAACCAAATTCTTCTAATGACAGATTAACAGACTTCATTATTTCAATTACCCATCCTTCTACTGGTGGGGTTAACTGTATGATAAAATGTGGCCTTTCTTTATGTTTCCACAGAAGCATATTTTCTGTACTACCCAGAACATTACATTCATTTAAAAAATCTAGTTCACTCTTATCTTTATCAACCATCCCGACACCAAAACTATCATACAAATCTCCCTTCTTACCATTTAAATTTCTAAACCTGTTTATTACATTATAACATCCTTTTGTGTGTTTTAAACGTTTATTAGTTTGCAATATCTTCTTAAACAGAACTGTATCAAAATAACACTCAGGCACAAAACATGCATTCCAGTTTTCCATATTATTCAGCGGGTATAAAGTTCTTAAGATTCAAAAACAAATCATACCCTAATTGAGCAGCTTCATGAGTTTCCGCCTCGGTAAGCCTATGTATCAGTGTTTCCCCACCTTTATAATCAACCAAAAAAACTGCCAATTCATTTTTAATATTTTCCATAAAATCGTTCAAAACAAAAGGGCTGTGTGTTGCAATAAAAAATTGGTTGTCATTTGTATCGTTTGTTATAACAGATGTTAACTTAGATATATAAGGTGGAAACATATGTGCTTCAGGTTCCTCGAATAATATAACTGTTTCCTTATTGGTTTTAACAGCAGCAATATGAAATATTAATCTTCTTAACGTGTCTGATATTAGATTATAAGGAATCTTAAACTTAATAATATCCTCATTGATTTTGACAACTACTATAGTAGCTCCTTTTTCACCATATAAATCCACAAGCAATGTCAGGTTATACTCTTTAAAAAAGTCGAAAATTTCATCTCTAAGGTTTTTCTTGACCGATAAAATACCTGGCAAGTTTTTACCATATGGATTATCTAAATTACCATAAGAAACATCATCATTATATGTAATAGTCGAAGAGAAACTATACTTTTTTATATTAATTTGTAAGAACTCATTGAATAGATGCTTCATCCCAAGCTGTAAAAAATTTTCATTTTGATTTTGATTGTGTACTGTGTATTGTAAGACATCATTTACTAATAGTTGTATATCATCTTCTGTATTATTTTCAAAAAACAAATCACGGTTCTTCTCGTAACGGAATAGTTCGTTATATAATGACTGCTCTGACGAATACTTTGAGATAAGTGGTATTGACATCGCCTCCAAAATATTACTCTTCCCCACATTGGGATAGCCAATCAAAACATTAACCCGCCTGCAATCTTCTAGCCTTGCAGACTTGATACTTTTAAAATTTTTAATCTCTATGTTTTTGATATGACTCATTCAATAATAATATTCTTTATACCAAAGGTGCTGCAATTTCTAAAGGCCGTGCATAATTCGCTAAACCATAATTTCCTTTCAATGCATCTGTTGGGTTAGTGACATGCCATTCAAATTCATCACGGAAATGTCGGATAGCTGCTGCCACAGGCCATGCGGCCGCATCACCCAACGGACAAATGGTATTGCCTTCAATTTTGCGTTGAATATCCCATAACAAATCTATATCACTCATTTTGCCTTTTCCATTTTCAATATTCAGCAAAATCTTTTCCATCCATCCGGTTCCTTCTCTGCAAGGTGAACATTGTCCGCAACTTTCATGACGGTAAAATCTTGCTAACGTATAAGTATGTTTTACCACACACTGATCTTCATCCATTACAATAAAACCACCACTGCCCATCATGCTCCCTGTTGCAAAACCACCATCACTCAAACTTTCATAGGTCATCATTCTTGTTTCTCCTTTGGCCGTCTTTAATAAAAGATTGGCAGGAAGAATGGGTACTGATGAACCGCCGGGGATGCATGCTTTCAGTTTTTTTCCTTTTGCTATGCCTCCGCAATATGCATCACTATATAAAAATTCTTCAACAGCAATATTCATTTCAATTTCATACACACCGGGCCTGTTAATATTACCGCAGGCTGAAATCAATTTTGTGCCGGTTGATTTACCGGTGCCGATTTTTGCATATTCATCGCCACCATCATTCACAATTGGAACAACCGCTGCAATGGTTTCTACATTGTTCACCACTGTTGGGCAACCCCACAAACCTTTCACTGCCGGAAATGGAGGTTTGATACGTGGATTACCACGCTTACCTTCTAAACTTTCAAGCAATGCCGTTTCCTCACCACAGATGTATGCACCTGCGCCGGGTTGAACATATAATTCACAATCGAAGCCGCTACCTAAAATATTTTTTCCCAACCATCCTGCATTCTTCGCTTCTGCAATTGCTTTTTCTAAAATTTCTTTTATCCACCAATATTCGCCACGGATGTAGATATAAGAAGTTTTGCAACCAAGAGCATAAGAAGCAAGGATCATTCCTTCAATTAATAAATGCGGAATAAATTCCATCAAATACCTGTCCTTAAATGTGCCGGGTTCACTTTCATCTGCATTGCAAACTACATAACGGGGAATGCCTTCGGGCTTTGCCAAAAAACTCCATTTCATACCCGTGGGAAACCCTGCGCCACCCCTGCCACGCAAACCACTTTTCTTTACTTCTTCAACAATGGCTTCTGGTGTCATTGTTTTAAATGCTTTCTCTACGCCCCGGTAACCACCTTCACGGCGATACACATCATAATTCCTGATGCCTTCAATATGTGCTTTGTCTAAAAGTAATTTTCTTCCCATGTAATTTCTATCAATTCAATAATCAGTTTTTCTCTTGACCTAAGCCAACCTCACTACATCCGTTATTATATATTTGAAATGCTTCATTCAAGTAGGCCTTATTCTTTTTCACTTTTTCATTTAACTCTTTGTAATCAAAATTGATAAGATTAATTGCCTTTTTACAACCTGCAAGTATTTTAACCATACTTTCTCTGTTGTTCAACAATATGAACTTATCAGACCCCTCTTTTTGAGTATAATAAATGCAATCTCTATAATTAATGTCTCGGCTTGAACTTGATACGTTTTGTGAATATTCGTAAACAGATATTTTTCCGCTAACCAGTAATTTATAAAAAAACTTTCCGTCACGTATAAAGTATTTCCCTTTTGAAAAAAAACCTTTTACCTCGTCTAAAGGTGTGCTTACTCCACCTATAATTACTCTTTTGCGACCCATATACTTAAACTCCAACTCGTCCCCATAAATTTTAAACCCATCATTTTTCTCAACGTACTTTTTCGTCCCATCAAAAACTAATTCAACAAATGCGTCGCAGGGCATTTTATTGATTTTAATTTGTGAATACACATCCGCTATGAAAAGGATAAACAAGACAAAAATGAATAACAACTTTTTTTTCATAAAATTTAGGTTTATTTCTCTTTCGGATAATCATAATTGAACAACCACTGAAAACCATATTTATCATTCAACATACCAAAACGTGCACCCCAGAATGTATCCTGCAATGGCATAGTAATAGTGCTACCTTCACTTAATGCTTCAAATGTATTGTTGATACTTTCTGCATCTGTAAAATGCAGCGACAAGCTCAGGTTGGTTCCCGCATCAACTGCCTGATCGGGCATGCAATCAGAAACCATAAACGATAAATCACCTGCTCTGAACGTAGCGTGCATGATCTTATCCTTAAAATCAGCAGGCGCTTCCATTGGTGATTCACCAAATGTTTGTTGAAATTCCACTGCACCATTTAATGCTTTGCTGTAAAAAGCAAGTGCTTCGGCTGCGTTGCCGTTAAAGTTGAGATATGGAACAATTGCATTCATGTTGTTTGTTTTAAATGATAAGGTTATTTGTTTTCCTGACCATCTTTAAACCACTTCGGTTTAAAACGAATCAGGTTCCTTAATATTAATGAGCCCAACGCTAACCCAATGCCAACGAATAACAGAGGACGCATTGCTGCTTTATCCTTTGTCATAAGAAAAGCGATGATGACAATCATTGCTGATGTTGACAATAAAAATCCAATAAGCATGGCCATTTTCTTTGTCATCTTAATTGGCTTTTGTTTTTCCCTCTTCAATCAATACATCAATCTTTTCTTTTGTTAAATGCTCCCTGTAATCAGGCCCCAACTGCATCATGGGCGCATAACCACAGGCACCCAAACATTCAACTGTTTTTAATGTAAATAAACCATCGGCAGTTGTTTGTCCGGGTTTGATGCCCAGCTTTTCGAAGATATAAGTAACGATATCGTCACTTCCATTGAGCATGCAGGGGCCTGTTTGACAAACTTCGAATAAGGTTTTGCCAACAGGCTGTAAATTATACATACTGTAAAACGTTGCCACTTCATACACTTCAATGGGTGCAATCTTCAACAGCTCGGCTGCATAATCCATTGCTTCGCTGCTTAACCATCCGCCGTTTTCTTTTTGCACAAAATGCAATAAAGGAAGCAGAGCACTTTTGTGTTTGCCTTCAGGATAAGCTTCCATCATTTTACTTACCTGCTTTAATTTATCTTCTGAAAACCGGGTCATTATTTTTTTCTGTTTCGCTTTTGTAAAATTTTCTCAAGCATTTCTGCATCTGCTAAATCTTTTAACCTGCCGCTTGCTTTTTTATTTCTAATCAGTTCGTTAATATGAATGCATCGTATTGCCACTCCCTCATCATCATAAATCTTACTGCTGCTATAAGCTTCTTCAAATGTTACCCCGCTTATGTCTGTTAAGAGATCAATCCGGAAGGGAGGCCTGCCCATCATCAAAATATTTTCTTCCTTTAAAAAATCCTCTTTTGTAAACCCAATTTCAGAGCCAAAAAAAGATTTAATAACTGTTAGAACATTGTCAGCATTAGCTTCAGAGCGTTCAATAAAAAAATCAATATCTCCTGTTGTTCTGGTATAGCCTTCAAAAATCACTGCCCATCCTCCAACCATTACATATTTTACATTATGC
Source organism: Chitinophagaceae bacterium (assembly GCA_043754995.1). Classification (GTDB taxonomy): domain Bacteria; phylum Bacteroidota; class Bacteroidia; order Chitinophagales; family Chitinophagaceae; genus Lacibacter. The sequence goes on along the minus strand of JAYUTS010000020.1, from coordinate 19,403 downwards.
TTGTTTAAAAGAACAATAAATTCAGTAAAATTTTCATTCAAAGTCATCGTAATCTTCTTTTAGGTTCGACTTTCTGAAAATTTTATCCATCCCCTTTTCATACTCTTTTTTCCAAATTGATTTACGCATCACTTCTACGTTCATTGCACTCTCTTTCCAATCTATTGAAGCATAATACGCAATGTCAATTTCCTCTGCTTCGGCAAAAGAAACTTTTTGAAATACACTTTCTATTGTTTTCTTATCAGACATTTTTTGCTTTTATATTCTATCGCCTCTATAAAAACTTAAGGCTACAATCTATGCATCCATTTCACCTGCTATTAAATTTAAACTACTCATTACTACAATTGCATCGCTTAGCATGCTTCCTTTCACTAATTCTTCATATGCCTGGTAATAAATAAAACATGGCCTGCGGAAATGCAAACGATAAGGTGTTCTTCCGCCATCACTGATCAAGTAAAATCCTAACTCGCCATTACCCCCCTCCACACTTTGGTAAACTTCACCTTTTGGCATTTCCACTTCGCCCATAATAATTTTGAAATGCCAGATGAGCGCTTCCATACTTGTATATACATCCTGCTTCTCAGGTAAATAATATGCAGGCACATTGGCATGATATACTTCAGCTTCAGCACCTTTCATATCCTGTATCTTTTGATAAGCCTGTTCAATGATACCTAAGCTCTGCCACATTTCCTGGTTACGCACTAAAAAGCGGTCATAACAATCACCTGTTGAACCAACGGGTATGATGAAATTAAAATCTTCGTAAGAAGAATAGGGAGTATGAACCCGTACATCATAATCAACACCTGCAGCCCTTAAGTTTGGACCAGTAAATCCATAATTTAATGCACGCTCTGCACTGATGGCGCCGCAACCAATGGTGCGATCCATAAAGATTCTGTTACGTGTAAACAGGTTTTCAAATTCTTTTAGAACAACAGGATATTCTTTTAAAAACTTTTCCAGTTTTTGCCAGGCAGTTGAAGTAAAGTTGCGTTCGAATCCACCAATGCGGCCGATATTGGTTGTTAACCGGCTGCCACAGATCTCTTCATAAATTTCATAGATCAGTTCCCGGTACTGCATCACATACAAAAAACCAGTGTAAGCTCCTGTATCAACACCAACAATGGAATTACAGATCAAATGATCACTGATGCGTGCCAGCTCCATAAGGATGATGCGCAGGTAATCTACACGCTTGGGCACTTTAACATCCAGCAGTTTTTCACAGGTTAAATGCCAGCCCATATTGTTGATGGGGCTGCTGCAATAATTCAACCGATCAGTTAAAGGAGTGATTTGATACAACGGACGACGCTCAGCTATTTTTTCAAATGCACGATGAATATATCCAACTGTTGATTGAGATGAAACAATCCGTTCACCATCCACTTCCAAAATATTCTGAAATACGCCATGCGTTGCAGGATGCGTTGGGCCAAGATTGAGAGTAACTGTTTTCTTCTCAATTGATCCTTCCGGTAATAATATATTTTGTACGTCGCTCATTATTTACAATTATCCATGATTCAATTATCAATGCCTCCCCGTTCAAACATCTCATCATTGGCTTCACCCTCGTTCCCTTTCCACCTCATCCGCCCTTCGGGCACCTTCTCCTGCAGGAGAAGGACAAAGGAAATGGAATTTGGTTTTCAGGGAGGCCTGGCTTTTGTTTCTTAATTTATCTTTTATAGGAACCTATCATCTGCCAAACATCTCATCATCTTTATCACGACGGGTTTGATCTTCTAATGGATATTCTTTTCGCATAGGAAAGTAGTCCATCTCATCAACATTCAATATACGTTTAAGGTTGGGGTGACCAACAAAGTTTACACCATAGAAATCATAAGTTTCTCTTTCCATCCAGTTGGCAGATGCATAGAGTTGTGTTGCAGTAAATACATCGGGTGTATTGATATCCGTAAATACTTTAAACCGTATCCGCACATTATCTTCAAGGTTATGTAAATGATACACAACCGCCAGTTCTCTTTGTTTATCATTGGGATAATGTACCGCCTGCAAATCGGTTAAGAATTTAAACCTGAGGGTTTTCTCATCGAATAAAAACTGAAGTACTTTTAAATTCAATTCCTTTGGCGCTTCAAATGTAAGCATGCCATAAGGTTCAGTAAACCCAGTTAACTGATCACCAAATTTTTCAAGCAGTTTGTTTTGAATCTGTTCGTTGGTTAATGACATACCCAAACCCCTACAGGGGCTTTGAAATTTTATTTATGTTTAAAAATATGCACTCCATTTTCCCCCTTCAGGGGTTATTGTGCTTATTGTATTCCGTAACTATCTAAAAGTGTTTGATAATGCTCACTGTTTCTGCGGCGCAAACTTTCTTTTCCTATCAGGTCCTGCACTTTCATAAGTCCATCTATAATGGCTTCTGGCCTTGGAGGGCAACCGGGCACATAAACATCTACAGGGATAACCTGGTCAATTCCCTGTAATACACTATAGGAATCAAAAATACCGCCGCTGCTGGCACAGGCGCCAACAGCTAATACCCAACGGGGCTCAGCCATTTGCAAATACACCTGTTTCAATACAGGACCCATTTTTTTGGCAATGGTTCCCATAACCATTAACAGATCGCATTGACGTGGCGAAAAAGCAATCCGTTCGCTTCCAAAACGGGCAATATCATAGTGGCTTCCCATGGTTGCCATAAATTCAATACCGCAGCATGATGTTGCAAAAGGCAATGGCCAGATTGAATTTTTACGTGCAAGCCCTACTACCTCGCTCAACTTAGTAGCAAAAAAACCTTCGCCGGGATGACCTTCAGGAGCACCCACTAAACTGATGTGACCATTATAGTCAACCGGCTTAGGAGTAATATTAAATTGTACAGGACGAGACATAGTTATTAATTTGAAAATTCCGGTATTTGAAAATTTGAAATCGGTAGCTAATTAAACACTTTTCAACTTAAAAAGTTTCAATAGTTTTTTTCAATTTTTCAAATCAGTTTTTACTCTTCCCAATTCAGTGCCCCTTTTTTAATGATATAATAAAAGCCACATAGAAAAAATCCTACAAACATCAAAACGGCCATAAAGCCACTCCAACCCAGTTCTTTAAAGTTAACGGCATAAGGGTAGAAAAAGATCACTTCCACATCAAATAACACAAACAAAATAGCCACCAGGAAATACTTTACAGCCATTGGCTGGCGTGCATTGCCATGAATTTCGATACCGCTTTCAAAATTCTCTAATTTTTGAGAGGTGGCACGTTTAGGACCAAGCCAGTGTGTTAACAGCATCATGACTGCAACAAAACCAATTGCAAATAAGATCTGGATCCCGATGGGGAAATAATTTGATGAGTCATTGATCTGTTGTGCAACCGGGGAAACTGGATTGGACTGTAAAAAGAAAAACCACTTCATTATTGCAGGTTTAGAAGCGCAAAAATAAGGCAGCACGATGGATTTACATGCACTAATAAAAAATCCCCCGTTAAAAAACGGAGGATTCTTTTATCATTTATTACCTGTATGAAATTATTTCTTTTGTGCAGGTGCTGAAGGGGATTTAGTTCCGGCAGGTTTACTGTTTCCCGTTTTTTTCGTTTGCGTACCTCCGGCACCGGGAGTAGCTGAGTTACCCGTTGATTGTGTTTTACCTCCTGTAAGCTGGCGTTTATAATCCAGGGCTTCTTTATCAGTAGGGTCAATTGCAAGTATCTTATCACAATATTCAATGGCCACTTTATAATCTTTCTTAACAAAGATGTTGTAACCGATGAAATATTTGTAAGCAATTTTAATTTGCGGACGAAAAGAAACTGAATCTTTTCCAGTTGATGCAATTTGAATAAACTTTTCAAAATGTGGGTTGGCCATGCTATTGATCATACTGGTATCAATACTCCAGTTACTGCGTGCACGCCAGTAATAACCAAATGCCTGGTCAGGATACTTTTCTGTATAGATAGCAAAAGTGCTGTCGGCTCTACTATAGTAATTAAAGTCACCTTCACTTCCGGCATCAAAATAAGCACGGCCTAAATTATACAAATCAACATTTGATGGTGTCTTTTTAGTATTGTATTGCTTGGTTAACCAATAAGCGATTGCTTTTTTATCTTTCTGTCTTTTTGAAAGTTCAACAGCTTTTAGCATATATTCTGCTTTGTTATCAGCAGCGGTATCAACATCCATCGCTTTTTCATAATAACTATACGCTAAGGCTTCACTTCCGGGTGAATAAGAAACAATATCACCAAGCAATTCATAATCTTTCGGAACAATATCTTCCGGTTTTGATTTTTTGAAGAACTCATCAATATTTTTCTTTGCATCAGCAAAATGGATGATGGCAGCCGGGGTGTCTTTATTTACAAGAGATTCCAATCCCAATGATTTATAGCTATACCCTTTTAAACGATAGATACGTGGCTTCACCACATTTGCACCAACCTTTGCAATCATTGCATCACTCTGGCTGATAGCTTCTGCAAACTTGCTTGAAGCATACTTTAAATCAATCCGGTAATAATCATTTTGCGGATCAGCATCAATGGCATTGATAAAACTGTTCAAATATGTTTCTGCTTTTGCTACATCTCTGAAATACCAGAAAGCATACAATGAATAATAAGCCGGGCCATAATTAGGATCCATCCTGATTGCCTCTTCATACGCAGGAATAAAAAACTCCCTGTTCTTCTGACTTTCATAGATGAGACCTTCCTTATGTTTTGCTGCTGCATAGCCAGCATTCAGCGTTAAGGCATTTTTAAACGCCAACACTGCATTACCTCCATCTACAAGCTTACGATATGCATCGCCGATCGTTACAAATACAGATGGATCTTTAAATCCTTTTAAAACTGTTGCTTTCTGCATCATGCTGATGCCATAGTTGGCATCGCCTGCTTTGGTATAAGCATTGGCACGGCCTACGGCATGTAGCACATCCAAATCTTTGGACTTACTGCCATTCACTGCCATATCAAAATGTGTACGGGCATCAGTAGTTTTGTTTTCAATCAATTCAATCTGACCCATACCAGCCAACAGTATTGGTGAAGTTGGATTACCCTGTAAGGCAGTTTGATAGGTTTGTTTTGCCATTGCAACATCTTCCAAACCAAGATATGCCTGACCTAACCAGTAAGCTGCACCTTCATTTTTAGGATTTGCTGCCAGCAACTTGGTAAAAGCATCCTTTGCACTATTAAAGCGCTCATAATACATAAATTTCTTTCCTTCGTCAAGCGACTGTGCAAACACCTGCTGCACAAAAACGATTGCTAAGAATACTAAACTGAGTGATCGTTTCATTTTACTGATTTTTGTTCTTTTAATTTCGTAATCTATTTGCTTCAGGGATGGTAAAAATATTAATTTATTGGTTTAAAGGCTTTACTAATTTAAGGTTAGTTTCTCTCATTATAAAAATCCGCCATGCCGGTACCAGGTATCCTCTTCTGAAAATCAATTGACCCCTATCCCCTTTCATAAAATTCACCATCGCTTTGCCCAAGCCTGAATGATTTTCTTTTAAGACGTAATAGATGCCCCTTGTGTAAGGATAATGACTTGTTAAAATATCTTCCTGCCAGGGTTTGGTAAAAGAGCTATCCTTGCAACCATTACATGGCAACCACGCAATCCTCACTTTTTTCAACATATTTACCTGTGCCGTATCTTCCGGGTTACCAATCCAGCTTACGCCCACAAAGCCAATATAGCCCTGGTTTTCGGCAATATACTTCACCACTTCCCAACTGCTTCTTGCAGCGGTAATAGTTTGCGTATTCAGTTGGCCTCCTTTTAAAATACTGTCAATAGCAAAGCGAACAGTGCTGGTTGCTTGTACCCCGTCAAATACCGGTTTATAGGGTAACTGGCTTTTACCTTGCAATAGCTGTACCACTTCTTCCTTTTCAAAAACTGAATCCTTTGCGTTCCTGTTCACCAGGAGTGTAACAGCATCATAAGCAAGGAGTCCGCTCTCAGGATATAATTTCAAAGAATCAGCATAGTAATTGGCTTCGCTCTGCGTTATTTTTTTAGTAACAATCACCATCCTGGTACTGTCGTTGAGCAAATCATCCCAGCACTCTGCCTCCGATTTATAATGGGCAATAATCTTTGCTTTGGGATTGGATGATTCAAAAACACGGATCTGTTCTTGTATGATGGGACGGAAAGTTTCATCCACACTAATATGAATAGTACCGCTTGTGCCCGTATCTGTTGGCTGTGGCTTTTTTTCTTTACAGGAAATGAGTAAACACATCAGCAGCATCCACAAAATCGTCTGTTTTTTCATCCTACTGCTCCTTGTAAGTTTTAATTCCCCTGAAAATGCGGAAGGCCCCGTATATAAAAGCGGCAATACCAAAAATGGTAATTACCTCAGGAGGCGGAAATGAAAGTTCAAGACCAATGTATTTTGATGCTGTTAAAACTCCGCCCATTACCATATAGACTAAACCCATCACCAAATCAAAAATTGCTTTGACGTTGACGGGTTTGTTTTTTTTTCTGAAATCTTCCTGAATAGACATATTCATTTTATAAGGACGGGCAAGTTAAATAAATTTTATACGGTGGTGAAACTTTTAATAACAGGCTTCAACCCTTCATACAACTATTCTTCAGGTCCTCTAAACGTTACAGCTTGTGTAAAATAAACTGCTACTGGCTTGCCATTTTTTGTACCGGGTTTCCATTTAGGCATACTGCTTATTACCCGTAATACCTCTGTGTCAAACTCGGCTCCAGCACTTTGAGTTATAACTGCATCAGTTACATCACCATTTATATTGACCACAAATTTTACTTTTACTGTTTTTCGCATACTAATTTCTAACTCATAAGGCATACGCATCCTTTTTTGAAGATAGTTAAACACAGATCCATATCGTTCTGGAAATACAGGCATTATCTCCACGATTTCATAAATTAAAGGTTCGTCTGCTTTTACAGGTTCAGTATTGTTAGTGATCGCAGGTTTATTATCAACAGTTCCTTGTACAAAATTTTGTTCGTCTCCTAAAGTGCCCGGAGAGTTGGTTGCGCCAGGAACATAAGTGGCTGTATCAGTTCGATCGGGTACAGGATTTTCCACTTCATGCTCAACAATTGTTGGAACAAAATCGGGTTTTGTTGCAGGTTGTGCTTCAACGGTTCTTTGCTGTTGCGGTACTTTTGGTTTTTCTTTTTCGTGATAAGGCTCCAGATCAACAACAAGTGTATCATAAAACGAAAATACTTCAGCTCCATTATTTTTCTTTGGCTTACTCATGACATATAAACACAACACAACCACAAGCAATAACATCAATCCAATTGCTTTTATTAAATGTTTGGGATATGCTTTACGAATACTGTAAGCACCGTATTCTTTATTCCGGTTTTCAAACAGGATATCTAAAAAACTGGCAGTGAGAATTTGATTTGAAGTCATGGCTTTTAGGTTTTCTATTGAGATGCTGCACTGAGAATAAATCCACAAAGAATAAATAAGCAACAGGTAATCAGCAATGGACAAACAATAAGAATGGTGAGTTTAGAAGAACCTGAAACTTGAAACCTGAAACTTGAAACTCTCAATTATCTTTGCAATCATGCGTATTTTAATGGTTTGTTTGGGGAATATTTGCCGCAGTCCTTTGGCAGAAGGTATTCTGCAACACAAAGCATGGCAAGCAGGATTACAATGGAGTGTGGAAAGTGCAGGAACATCTGCTTATCATCCGGGCAATCCACCACATCAGCTAAGTATAAAAGTAGCAAAAATGAAAGGGGTCGATATTTGCCGGCAGCGTTCACGGCAGTTTGTAAAAGAAGATTTGCTGCAGTATGATTTTATTTATGTGATGGACATCAGTAATTATATGGATGTGAAAAAGATAAGTGGCAAATTATGGAACAGTGAAAAAGTTGATCTGCTGCTGAATGAATTGTATCCCGGCGAAAACAGGAATGTGCCTGACCCCTGGTATGGAAATGAGGACGGTTATCATGCAGTGTATAAAATGATTGATGAAGCCTGCAATAACATCATCAGCAAGTACGAAATGAAAATTACAAAGTAGCTTAGAACGAACAGAATTCTAACAACAAATAAATCAACAACGTAATACAGAGCATGTCAAAACCAAGTTTACCACAGGGCACAAGAGATTTTGGAGCAGATACAGTTCGCAAACGCAATCATATTTTTAATACCATTAAAACCGTTTTTGAATTATATGGTTTTGAACCATTGGAAACACCTGCCATGGAAAATCTTGAAACACTCATGGGCAAGTATGGAGAAGAAGGTGATAAACTGATTTTTAGAGTTCTAGATTCCGGAACACCGTTTACCAACAGTTTTTTTTCTGAACTTTTTGAGGGAATGAAAAGTTTCATTGGTCAATTTAATGCTCAGGGAAAAGAAAAGATCAAACAAGAATTTGGCTTGGATGATTTCCCTCCACTTTCGCTTGAAACCACAAACCCTAAAATTCTAGCTTTTCTTGCAAAGGAACTTTTGGCTGATAAAACACTTGCTTCAATATTTCTACCAAAATTCAAAAACGAAATTTCAAGTAAAGCTTTGAAATACGACCTCACCATTCCCTTTGCCAGGTATGTTGCCATGAATCACCATCAACTCACTATGCCATTCAAGCGTTATCAAATACAACCAGTATGGAGAGCTGACCGTCCGCAAAAGGGCCGCTACCGTGAGTTTTATCAATGCGATGCGGATGTAGTGGGAAGCAACTCCTTATTAAACGAAGTGGAGCTGGCAACTATTTATGCAACAGTTTTTGAAAAGCTGGGAATTGATGTTGAAATAAAAATCAACAGCAGAAAAATCTTAGCGGCATTAACTGAGGTTTGTGGTGGCAGCGACAAGATGGTTGATATTACTGTTGCTATTGATAAGTTAGATAAGATCGGCATAGAGAAAGTAAAAGAAGAATTAGTTCAACGTGGATTGAATATTGAACAGATTGCAGTAATTGAAAAATATTTATTGATCAGCGGAAGCAATGAAGAAAAACTACAACTAATCAAATCATTGCTGGGCAAAACTGAAACAGGCAAAAAAGGTATTGAAGAACTTGAAACAGTTTTATCAGCATTCTGTTCTCAGCATTCTACGCTTAGTATTGATTTTACTCTTGCAAGAGGACTCAACTATTATACAGGGATCATTTTTGAAGTAAAAGCAAACCATGTGCAGATGGGCAGTATTGGTGGCGGTGGTCGTTATGATGACCTCACCGGTTTGTTTGGTGTACCCAATATTCCCGGCGTAGGTATTTCATTTGGTGTTGACAGAATTTATGATGTAATGGAAGAATTAAAGTTGTTCCCTGCCGATGTACATACCGGAACAAAACTATTATTCTTCAATTTAGGAGGAGCCGAAAGTAAAAAAGCATTTGAACTGATGCAACAACTCCGCAACAAGGGAATCAGTTGTGAACTGTTTCATGAACAGGCAAAGTTTGATAAGCAGTTTAAGTATGCAGAAAAAAAACAAATTCCTTTTATTGTCATTATCGGAACAAAAGAACTGGAAGGAAATAGCTGTAATATAAAAGAATTGCAAAGCGGTGTACAAGAAACCATTTCATTTGATGCGTTGCTTTTAAAGTTTTCCTGATCAAATTCAACAGAGTCGTACATTTTTCAAAAAGCCAGTCATTATTTCTTTTTTTGGGTTGTATGGCTGTGAATCTTTATTTTTGCCACCCTAAAAAATTTCAGTTGGTGAGGTGGATGAGTGGCTGAAATCAGTAGTTTGCTAAACTGCCGTACGGGTAATTCTGTACCGCGGGTTCGAATCCCGCCCTCACCGCTCAACTACGCTGAAGCTTCGTTGAGCAGGCTCTCTTAAAAAAGACCTGCCCAAAGTTTCAGCGTTTTTTTTGTAGTTTACTTTCATGTGGTATGTTTATGTACTAAAGAGTCTGGAAAAGGATTTTACATACATAGGTTCTACCAATGACCTAAAGCGAAGATTTAGGGAACATAACGAAGGAGAATGCCAGTCAACAAAACATTATCTCCCCTTTCAGCTATTAATGTATGTTGCATTGCCTGAAGAAAAACAAGCAAGGGAATTAGAAAAATATTTTAAAACCGGTTCTGGTTCAGATATTCTTAAAAAAAGATTCCTGAATCGGAATCTATAGTCAACGAAGCCTTGGCGTAGTTGACCCGCCCTCACCGCTCAACTACGCTGAAGCTTCGTTGAGCAGACTCTCTTAAAAAAGACCTGCCCAAAGTTTCAGCGTTTTTTTTATGCTTTTATCCTTGCCATTCTGTCTAATAATGTTTTCAATTTTAAATTGAAAAATCCAACATTCAAAAACAACTTCCCCTTGTTCTGGTTTTCTTATATACATGAAACATTTATTTCATCTGAACTTATTTTTCCATTCCCCAAAAATCTGTAACTTTCGAGCTATTCACCTTATTTGGAAACAGGATCGATTGTTTTTATTAAATTCAAACGATTCAAATGCGACCAACCTGTAAAAAAATTATCATGAAACAAAATGTACTTGTTGCTGTTTTACTTCCTTTTTTGTGTTGTATTATTCTTTATTCAGCAATAAAAAACAATCAGACTCTTTTGCTTAACAGGCAAACGGAAGATCCACAAACTGAACTGGATAAAACAGCTTTTGATCAACGGAGAAATGAGTACATGTTTAACATGGTTAAAGATCCTGTTACCGGTAGAATCCCTGATGGTATCATTGACAAATCGTATCAGCAGGCGTTGATGGCACCTGAAAGAAACAACAGTCTTTCACCAAATGATAATAATACATACTTAATTGGAGGTGCCTTGAATGCAGGAGGGCGCACCCGTACAGTTGCTTACGACAAACGCTTTAATGGTGCCGGCAACAGGGTAATAATGGCAGGCTCTGTAAGTGGTGGAATTTTTCGCTCTGATGATGGTGGAGGTACCTGGGCACGTGTAACAAGACCCGGCGAAATTCATAATGTGCATTGGATTGTACAGGATACCAGCACCGGTGGCCTTGATCGTTGGTATGCAGGCGGTGGCGAACATTGGGGCAACAGTGCTACAGAAAATGGCGCTGTTTATATGAGTGAAGCAATGTATCGTTCAACCGATAATGGTCTTACCTGGGCTCGTTTACCTCAGGCATTTCCTGGAAATCCCGGCCCATTCAGGTTGGAAAGATTTGATCACCCATTTGATTTTGTTCATAAAGTTGCAGTCAACCCAACAAACGGTCATCTTTACATAGGATGTCACAGAAGATTAATGCGTTCTGTAGATTTTGGTATCACCTGGGAAGTAGTGATGATAGGAACCCAGGCATCAACAGCCGTATGCGGAACAATGGATGTAGTTATTACATCAACCGGAAGAGTCATTGCTGCACAAAATGGCGGCAATCCAGATATCCCATACAGGGGAGTATTTTCATCCACTACCGGCAACAGCGGTAGTTTTACAAGAATTGCAGGCGGCCCAAATGGAGCGCCAGACTCGATTCCCGGATGGCTGGGAAATTCTTACGAAATTATTGATGCAACCCCTCCCATTTTTTATGTTCCAAGAAGAATCGTTTTAGCACTGGCTCCTTCAAATAATAACATCATGTATGTTGCTTATGAAAATGGCGCCGCTTCAGGAAATGATGTTGATCTGTGGCATGTTAATTTATCAACTAATACGTGGACAAACAGAAGTTTTAATGTTCCGGATTTTGGAGGTCAGTTGGGCACCTTCAATTCGCAGGGAGGTTATAACCTTACTTTAACTGTAAAACCCAATGATCCGAATCTAGTAATTCTCGGAGGCGTTAACCTGATGCGATCAACTGACGGGTTTACAACGCAGGGCAATGTAACATGGATCGGTGGCTATGGTGATCAAAATGGCAATCCATTCCTGTATCTTAATCATCATCCCGATCAGCATGCTAATGCTTTCAGACCTGATAATCCAAATGAAATGATTTCAGCACATGATGGCGGACTTTCCTTAACAACCAATATCCTTGCCTCAACTGTTGCATACAGCATGGTTCCTAATTTTCAAACCTTCCAATATTATTATGTTAGTATTGATCCAGGAATTGGCAGAAACAACTTTTTAGGTGGATTACAGGATAATGGAACATGGTTGCGTGACAGAGTTGGTATTTTAGGAACAGTGCCCAATGATAGTAACAATCATCGTTTTCTCTTCCCTGCATTTTCGGGTGATGGGGGCGCAGTTGGTATTGCAGCAAATAACGGTGCTCAGCAATTTATCTATGGCTCTTCTCAATTAGGAACTATACGCAGGGCTTTATTACCTAATATTAACAGCAGCACCCTTATCAGGCCAAATGGTCTTACAGCAAACTCCGGCGGAGGGTTTGGAGAGTTTGTAACTATTTTCAAATTGGATCAAAGCAACACAGAAGATCTTTATTATGTGAATTTTAACCGTTTGTTCCGTACTACAAATGCTTCTACAGTAACACCCAGTACATGGACTGAGTTTACAGGGGTTGGTAATGCTATTGATGCAACCAATAATCCAACCAATGGTCTTTATATTCGTTCACTTGCACTTACCTGGGGGCCTTATCAAAGTTCACATGTCATGTATATGGGGACAACTGATGGTAAAATTTTCAGGCTCAATGATCCCCGTAATGCTTTAAGTACAGATGTTCCTGTTAATATTACAATTCCAGGATTACCTGCAGGTGCAAATATTCAGGATATAGCAGTCAATCCTAATAATGATCATGAAATCATGGCTGTGATTTCTAATTATGAAGTTAGTAATGTAAATGTTGTAAGTGTATGGTGGACAAACAATGCAAAATCAAGTGCCCCTACATGGGTGAATGCGGAAGGCAGTTTAATTACTGCAGCATCTGTTCGCAGTTGTGCTATAGTTGTAAAAAAAGATGGCAGCAACAACCCGGTTACTGAATATTATATCGGCACTTCTGTAGGTCTCTTTAGTGTTGTTGATAACACACCTGCAACTCCTCCTGATTTTTCAAATTGGTTCAGGGAAGGTGGTACAACATTAAACCTGCCTGTTGTACAATCTTTGGCATATCGTCCGGCAGATAATGTGTTACTTCTGGGCACTCATGGTAATGGTATGTACTTTACCTATCTCGGTACACCTAATTATACTCCAAACCTGCCAACTGGTATTAATGACCCTATATTGAATGATAAGAATTTCATCAGCAAAGTTTCTCCTACCATCAGCAACGGACAGGTTGATTATCGTATCGGTAATTTATACAGCGTTAAGCGGATAAGTGTCAATCTTTATAATTCCAATGGACAGGAAGTGTTCCGAAGTTCCGGAGGATATCAGAATGGATCTGTTGATATGAGTAAACTCAGCAAAGGAATCTATATACTCAGCATCATTAGTGATGATAAAAAATATAAACATCTGCAAAAGATTATCAGGCAGTAATTTCCAGGAATATTGAACGAAAGGCCCTGCACAAAATGCGGGGCTTTTCTTTAACAGGATTTTTTATGCACATCAAATGAAGGGTACATCTACAAATAAAATACGATCAACATGTTTAAAAAAATACCTGCAGTCATATGTTTTCTTGCATTACTTGCAACAACAACTGCACAAACTCCCCCCGTTAAAAAAATGTATGCTTACAGTCGGGCAACATTACCTGGTAAAAAACCATCCGGTAACAGAATTGATACTGAATCAAAAAAAGAATCTTACCGGTTGTTTGTTTCCGTTGCGGGAAAAGAGCTGATCAGAATTACAGGGGTTTGGATCAACCAGGAATATTATGGTTTTACAGTTTCATCTAAGCTAAAGACCCCTGTAAAAATGGGGCAACCTGATGATGGCATTATACTTGTACCTAAGACCAGCAACAAAGTGCTGGAGATAATGCTGAATGGGAAACAGGAGCCTGCACCCAGGCCCGGCACCAAATTGGGCACATTGATGAAAACAAATGCTGTAGTGATTTCTTACAGTTGGAGAGGAACTCAATATTTTATTACAGCAAAAACCATCAAAGAACTTCCTCCGTTTATAGCTATGTAAGAAAAGGGTCAAATATTTAATCCATAACAGGGAAAAATATTTTGACATCGTAACTTTAATCTCAAATCAATTATCGCATGAAAACAAAAATTCTCTTTTTAGCAGTCGTTCTATCTGCACTTATTTCCGGATGCAATAAAGCAGGTGTAAATTTTTTAATTTCCAACCAGGCCGATTTTAGAATTGAAAGCTCTTCTCCGTTGAATCTTCCATTTGAAATGGGAACCCCTGATGTAACCACCAATTCTTCGCAGGAATTTCAGAATAACAATACGGCATCGAATCTCATCAAAGAAGTAAAGCTGGAAGAATTAAAATTAACCATCACAAGTCCCAGCGGTAAAACATTCAGCTTTTTGAAGTCTGTTCAGATTTTTATTTCTACCAACAGCAGCGATGAAATTGAGCTGGCCAGCTTAGATAATATTGCTACAACAGCAACCAGCATTTCCTTAACTACTTCTACTCAAAATTTAGATCAATATGTAAAAGCAAGCAATTATAAATTGCGTACACGGGTTGTAACCAAGGAAACATTAACGCAGGCTGTTGACATCAGGGCTGCTATTAAATTCAGAATAAAGGCAAGTCCGCTTTAATATCATTCTATTTTTATATTTAAGAGGCAGTGAAAAGCTATTGATTGCCGGGAAGGCAGGAAGCCGGAAAGAAAACTGCAATTGAAATTTAATACTCATCTTCTTCCCGCCTTACCGGCATCTATTTCAAAATTAAATGGAAGATATCTGGTATGTTTTTATGGAAGATGCTCATAAACAATTGCGGCACCTTGTCCAACTCCTATACACATGGTGGCAAGACCGTATTTGCTTTTACGTCGTTTCATTTCATGTAATAATGTAGTGGAGATGCGTACACCGCTGCATCCAAGGGGATGACCCAATGCAATAGCGCCGCCATTGACATTTACTTTTTGTATGTCCAATTCAAGATCATGGATACACGCTATACTTTGCGAAGCGAATGCTTCATTCAGTTCAACTAAATCTAAATCACTAACGGTAAGGCCTGTCCGTTTTAATGCTTTTTTGGTTGCCGGCACCGGACCAATACCCATGACTGATGGATCAACTCCTGCAACGGCCATTGCTTTAATAGTTGCAATGGGCTTGAGGTTAAATTTCTTTACAGCTTCTTCACTTGCCAGTAACATGGCTGCGGCACCATCATTGATGCCGCTTGAATTGCCGGCCGTAACTGTACCGTCTTTTGCAAAAGCTGGCTTCAGTTTTGCCAATTGCTCAATGGAGGTTGTACGTGGATGTTCATCTGTATCAACAGTGATCATTTGTTTTTCTTTTGTTGTTTCAACGGAAACAATTTCATTGTTCCATTTTCCGGCAGTTAATGCTGCAAAATATTTTTCCTGGCTTTGCATAGCAAACTCATCCTGTTCAAGGCGGGTTATGTTCCATTGCTTCGCAACATTCTCTGCAGTTTCGCCCATGCTGTAAGGATGATAAAGTGCAGATAATTTGGAATTGACAAAACGCCAACCAAGTGTTGAATCATAGATCTCTGTTTTACGTCCAAAGGCTTCTGTTTGTTTGGCCATTACAAAAGCTGCACGACTCATGCTTTCAACACCACAGGCAATAAATATTTCTCCGTCGCCACACGCAATTGCTCTTGCTGCATCCATGATGGCCTGCAAACCGCTTGCACATAACCTGTTTACTGTAGTCCCCGCAACTGTTACAGGTAACCCTGCAAGTAGTGCCGCCATTCGTGCAACATTGCGATTGTCTTCTCCACTTTGATTAGCTGCACCGGCAATTACATCTTCAATGGCGTTTACATCAATGGATGCATTACGCTGCATCAACGCTTTGATGACATGTGCCAGCAGATCATCGGGGCGAACAGAAGACAGGGCTCCACCATATTTGCCAATTGGTGTTCGCAAGCAATCAATAATATAAACAGGTTTCATAAGCATTAAATGATTTCTTTTAATAAATACTCAAGTTCGCCGGGAGATAAATCAGCCTTTTCAGCTTTATCATAAATGGAAAGAAGGTAAACTACTTTATCCGTTACAGCAATATTTGAAATGATTCTGGCTCCGCCTGATTTGCCTTTTGATTTTGATTTGATTGCCATTCTTATTTTAAAACAATTATGCCCGATTGAAGTTCCTATTTGAGGATTCTGTTTAAGGCTTTGAATTAACAGAAGAACTTCAGATTTAAGAGATGGATATTTTCTATGTAGCCTGCGAAACTGTTTTTCAAATACAGAAATTGTTTTAACGCTATATTGCATTGATGAATTTTTCTGCATCTTTCGCTTTTTTCTTCCCTTTTTTAATCAGGTTAAGCTCATCAACTGCTTCCTTCATTTCCTTTAACAATAATGCTTTGGCGGGGCTGATGGTAGTAGTCTTTACAAACTTGAGTTTTTTAAGAATAGCTACAAGATGAGGGGCCTTTTCATCTTTTACTTCAAGTAGAATTTTCATTGCTGATATTTAATGCCAAAGTTAGGGTATCAAATGCTTCAGTCCAATAATGTACCTTTGCCTGCATGAAAGTAGCGAACGAGCGAAATATACGCCACTTAAGTCTTGAAGAAATCAACGATTACTTCGAAAGCATTGGTGAAAAGAAATTCAGGGCAAAACAGGTGCACGAATGGCTTTGGCAAAAGCATGCACACAGTTTTGCTGATATGACCAACCTCAGCAAAGAACTCCGTCAAAAATTAGGTGGAATATTTACACTTCCTGCATTAGCAGTTGATGCCACTCAATATTCTGGTGATGGAACAGTAAAATCAAGATTCCGTACACATGAGGGGCATTTGGTAGAAGGTGTGTTGATACCAACCGGTGAACGCAAAACAGCTTGTGTATCTTCTCAAATTGGTTGCTCTCTCAGTTGTAAGTTTTGTGCAACAGGTTATATTGATCGAAAGCGTAATCTTGATTTTGATGAGATCTATGATGAAGTAGTCCTCCTTAATCAGCAAAGCGAACAGGTATATCAAAAAAAGCTGACGAATATTGTGTTTATGGGTATGGGCGAACCATTGTTGAATTATAAAAATGTATTAAAATCCATTGAACGCATTACTTCTCCTGATGGATTAGGTATGAGCCCAAGACGGATCACTGTTTCAACAGCAGGTGTAGCAAAACAAATTAAACAACTGGGTGATGATGAAGTAAAATTTAAACTGGCTTTATCGCTTCATGCAGCAACAGATGCAAAGCGTCATGAAATTATGCCCATCAACGACAGTAACAATATCAAATCACTTGTTGAAGCATTAAATCATTTTTATAAGAAGACGGGAAATGAAATTACGTTTGAATATATCCTGTTCAAAGATTTTAATGACAGCTTGAAAGATGCCGATGACCTCATTAAACTATACCGCCAGGTTCCTGCTGATCTCATCAACATCATTGAATACAATCACATTGATATGGCAACGTTTCAAAAACCGGAAGAGGAAGTTACAAATCAATTCATGGCTTATTTAGAAAAACATAAAGTGAATGCACGGTTAAGAAGAAGCCGTGGAAAAGATATTGATGCGGCCTGTGGGCAATTAGCAAATAAAAAATAATAAATTAAAAACCCCGGCAAATGCCGGGGTTTTGATTCAGGTGGTTTTGGGTTGTGGTTAATTCGGCCCGATAATCTTACCAGTTACAATATGCTTTCCTATTCTTACCCTGTAGTATAAAACAGTTTGATGCATGTTGTTATATTGTACGATGTTTCCTTTTCCTTTCAACACATTTACTTTTCTTTCACTGATCAACTGCCCGTTTGCTGCAAACATTTCAATCATTACAATTCCCTGTTCAGGCGATTCAATTGAAATGGCAAACGATCCCTGGTGCGGATTAGGATAAGTAGCCGCCTTTAATATTTCTGCAGTAATTACAGGTTTAATCGTATTTGCTGTTTCATTTGCAGGAGCCTGACTGTTGTTGATCCTTGCAGCCCCTCCATAAGAAACCTTTAGATCATAACAGATATAAGAAAGTGCACCAAAAACTTTAATGTAATACAGCGTACCTCCGGTTAAAATATATGTTTTTGCGGTTGGAGTACTTCCGGTTACCGGCGCTATCGGTACTGTTCCTGTTGATGAATAAACATCAAATACAATGGCAGGATTCGGATGACTGAACGTTACAGTATAATTTCCAATTGCAGCAGTTGTAAACTTATACCAGTCTAAGGAATCTGCAACTGTCGGGATGCGTGCATAAATATTTGTTTCAATTAGAATACTGAAAGCCCTTGTCCTGGTATTATTTTTATTAGAGGCTGTTCCTTCGTATTCATCAGCACCATTATCAGTAATAGCTACAACTTTTGTAGTAGTGCAGCCCCTTGCATCCAGAATACCTATCGTGTAGCTACCAGCATATAAACCGGTAAACAAACCACTGCTACTATAAATTCCGCCATTCAGGTTATAGGTATAAGGAGCTGTTCCACCACTTCCTGTTCCTGTAATGCTGCCTAAACTGCTGCAACCTGTTGCATTTGTTTTAACTGTTGCTAAAGCAAGGCTGGAAGCTGGCTCATTAACGGTGAACGTACTGTCAACTATACAACCGCTTCCATTATCAGTTACCCTGATTTTGTAAATACCCTTTGCGATATTATTCAGGTCTTCACTTGATGTAATAACAGGCCCTGTCCAGCTATAAGTAAATCCACTTCCTGTACCACCGGTTGCAGTAATATTGATAGAACCTGTTGCTCCTCCTCTGCAGGCAACATCAGTTATTGTTCTTGCAATTACAATTGCAGGGAAAGGATTGACTGTTACAGGAACAACAATAGTACAATTGTTTTTATCTGTTACCGTAAGTGTGTAATTACCTGCTGCCAGGTTGCTGATATTTAATTGTGTTGAAGAATAGGTTCCATTAAGACCTGTCCAGCTATAGCTGTATGCAGGAGAGCCACCATTAACTGTAACATTAATACTTCCTGTACTTAAACCTGCGCAGGTATTTTGAACAGTATGTGCTGTTGTTAATTGTGTTGGTTGTATAATTGTTTTTTCTACAAAACCTGTACAGCCATTTACATCTTTCACTGCTATATTATAAATGCCCGGTACAAGATTTGTGAAGCTGAATGGTAATGATCCATTTACAAAACTTACTCCACCATCTTTACTAAACATAAACGGTGCGGTACCATTTGCATTGGTTACTGCAATGATGCCGTTATTAGCACCAAAGCAGGTAATATCTGTTACGGATGCTGAAGGATTGAAAGCTTCTGCCACTGATAGTGTAATGCTTGCTGT
>JAYUTS010000019.1:0-4548 GCA_043754995.1 Chitinophagaceae bacterium | reverse complement strand
CGTACTCTTTCATGATCTGGTTGAGAATATCAATTCCTCTTTCAGGATTTTGGACATTTAAACTTAAATTCAAAACACTTGAACTCCTGCTCTTGGGGGTGATATTCAAACTTCCTGCAATTCCAGCAGCAACAGATTTGGAAGGGCTCCAGCTATATGTAAATTTTCTACCGACACCTTCATCGATGGAGGTATTGGGGATGATGCGGAAGATGGACCCTCCCTGATCAATATTGCTGAAGAAAGCCCTGGGTTTTGTTTCTTTATTGAACAGGAAACTGTTTTGATTGAGCAGGTTGATATTAAACGAATACCCCCTGCTGCTATCAGCAATCTTTACAACTTCAATTGTAAAGGGTGCAGACTTATAAACCTCACTACTTCTTACTTTGCCATGTTCAATATAGGTTTCATTTAAATGGAGTGAATCAACAATACGGCGTAAAAACTCTTTCGACCGCATCAGATCAATTTCATCTTCCACATTTATTTTATCAACCGGGTTAAAGATGCTGCTGAATTTGTCGGTCCCTTTGATATTGGCGGCATTCTCCATTTTTACAATCATACTGCTGTAAACACTGTAAACAGGAGTTGACCAACGCAGATAGGCCCAGGAAATAATTAATGCAAGCCCTAAGGAGAAAAAGAATAAAGGAAGGTTGGAAATATACTTAAATAATATTTCCTTAAAGGTCATTAACTTTCCTTCAGCTTCTATACGTTGTATTTGTTCTGGTTCGTTTGTTGACATCCTTATAAAGTTGTTAACGGAATAAGTTGGTGATTAATAAAATGATATTAATAACACTGAATCCAAAACTGACAAACTGCAGCACTCTTGTAGCCGACTGATCGGATGCTATAAGCTGTCGCTTTGATGGACTCACATACACCACATCATTTTGTTTGAGATAATAGTTGGGTGAATTGAAAAAGTTACCATTGGTTAAATCAATGGTATGCATGGTGCGTTTGCCATTCTGCTCACGGAACAGTAATATACTTTTTAAATCGCCACCGGGGGCAACACCCCCTACTTCACCTAAGGCTTGTAAAAATGAAACCCTTTCCGATTCAAATATTTTAGAACCAGGCATCCCAACAACTCCCAAAAAAGTAACCCGGAAATTGAGATAACGGATATTGACGATGGGGTCTTCTCTTAAATACTCTGATGATCTTTTAATGATCTCTTTTTCTAATTCTAATTTGGTCATTCCATCAGCCTGTATAATACCCAGCAGCGGCAATTTGATTTCCCCGGTATTAATGTCAACCAGGTATCCGCCAGCACTCACGGCAGCAGTTGAACCGCCTCCCCCGCCCGATGAATAATTCTGACTGAATAATTGATTAGAGGAAGAACTTCTTGATGAAATGGTTATCCCCAACAGATCGCCTTTTTGAATCAGTGGTTCTATCAACTGGTATTGAGCAAGTTTAGCTGTGTCCAACCCTTCATTAAAATAAACGCTTTCTTTCCGTAATTTTTCCGGCGAAACACAGGCCGTTAAAAAAGCTATCGAACAAACAGCCAACAAAAAAAGGTTTCGCATGATTGTATTATTTTGATCTGACATGAAATTGCTGAACATCAACGTTTTTTCAGTTTATTTATTTGCAATGGGCTCCAGGTTCGTTTTTTCAAACTGAGCCGTTAATTCATACCCAAGAGTTTCCAGCAATACATAAGCCCGGTTATTAACCACTTTAATCACTAACCCTTCTGTATCCATCATCAAACCGGTTTTTATTCTAACCTTTTGTCCTGCTGAAAAAGCTACCGGAGATGCCTCTACGTTTTCATACTCTTTCAGAAATTTACGAATGATTTCAATCTCCCCAGCCTTAATGATGGCTGGCTTACCATTCCAGTAAACGAAGTTAACAACCCCGTCTGTATGGCGAATACGCTCTTTCTCATCTTCGGTAATATGAACAAATACATAGGATTTAAACAAAGGTTCTTCAATTACTTTGTACCGGTCGCTCCACTTACGTCTTACCTTATTTAACGGACAATAATACTCCAGTCCTTTTTTATCAAGAAGCTGGCCCACTTTC
Source organism: Chitinophagaceae bacterium (assembly GCA_043754995.1). Lineage (GTDB taxonomy): Bacteria > Bacteroidota > Bacteroidia > Chitinophagales > Chitinophagaceae > Lacibacter. The sequence goes on along the minus strand of JAYUTS010000019.1, from coordinate 2,481 downwards.
TTTTCCCAGCGTGGCTTGGTATATAGAGCGTACCAGTTTTTCAGGGACTTCATTTTACAGTTTACAACAAAGCTTCGCCACCTCAGTCACATTTCAAAAAAAAAGACTGAGTAATTAATAGTTTTTGTTCAATACAGTAATAAAAAAGGGCAAAAAAGCCTAAAAGGCTTATTTACCCTTCCGTTATTGTCTTATATAAACTGCCGGAGCAGTAATATGTTTTGGTAGTTCCGATTTCACAATTACATTTCATAAATGCATTTGCTTCCTGTTCACGGCTGCAAATATATGCCTTTAACCCTTTACTCACTATTCGCTCTGTTGCAAGAAGATTCGTTTCTGTTGTATTACTTACTGATTAAGGCTGCAATTTAAAGGTTGGCTCCGAATCTTAAAAAAAATAATATTTAATCCGTGTGCTTAACAACATTCCGGCCCTGCATTTTCACTACATTTAATCAAATCAATTTTTCTGAATCAACGTTTTTATTCCCTCGATGTGTTCCGTGGCGCAACAGTAGCATTGATGATTCTGGTCAACAATCCGGGATCATGGGCCCATATTTACGCTCCATTAAAACATGCACCCTGGCATGGTTGTACACCTACTGATTTCGTATTTCCTTTTTTCCTGTTTGCAGTTGGGAATGCGATGTCGTTTGTGATGCCCCGATTGCATCAAAACGGTAATGCTGCATTTTGGAAAAAAATAATAAAAAGAACAGTTCTTATTTTCCTGATTGGTCTTTTTTTGAATTGGAGCCCGTTCATTAAATGGAGTGGCGATGCGCTTGTATGGAAGAGTTTTGATTCACTTCGTATGTTTGGTGTGTTACAGCGAATTGCCGTCTGTTACTTTTTTGCCTCTGTAATTGTATATTATTTCAAACAAAGTGGCGCTTTTGTTTTCAGTGCTGTATTGCTATTGTTGTATTGGGTATTGTGTTTTATGTTGGGTGATGCCGGTGATCCTTACAGCCTGAAAGGATGGTTTGGTTCGTCTGTTGATGTAGCGATTCTTGGCGAAAGCCATATGTATAAAGGAGAAGGAGTTGCTTTTGATCCCGAAGGCATCATGAGCACAATGGCTGCGATTGTGCAGGTGATCTTTGGTTATTTGATTGGTGATTATATTCAAAAGAAGGGTAAAACATTTGAAATGCTTGCTTCCTTATTTGTTTTAGCAACACTATTCACTGTCATGGGCTTTATATGGGATATGGTCTTCCCCATCAACAAAAAAATATGGACAAGTTCTTATACTGTTTATACAACTGGCCTGGCCATTTACACAATTGCCACGATGATTTATTTCATTGAATTTAAACATGCAAAAGGGTGGCTGATGAAATTCTTTGATGTATTTGGCAAAAATCCGCTGTTCATTTTTGTTTTAAGTGGATTTCTCCCAAGAACACTCGGTCTTATCCGCATCCCGAGTGGATTGAATGCAGAAGGTCTTCCAAAATATCTCAGTCCTTTTGGGTGGTTCTATGAAAAGATATGCAAGCCAATTCCCGGCATTCCTGAAAACGGTTCTCTGTTTTATGCCGTTTGCATGATTCTGCTCTACTGGGCCATTTGTTATTGGTTAGATAAAAAGAAAATTTACATTAAAGTGTAAAAGGTTGCCGCAAACCTGCCTGTCGGCAGACAGGGACACGAAGACGCAAAGAAGAAAAACTCAACATCACACGGAGGCACAGAGTTCACATAGAATACAACTAAATGGCGCTAATGAAAAAATGATTCAGCCACTGCAACACTATCAATCTTACCTACATCAACCAACACATCACCGCTATGATCATAACCCAGGATCAGATGATCTTTTGCCAGATCCAGATAGGTTTCTGTTAAAGAGAATTTTCCTGCTTGTTTAATGAACGAAAAAACTGTTGGCTCAAAAATTACAACACAACTGTATGCCTTTTCAATAAGTTTTTTTCCTCCCCTATCGGGGGTTCCCAAAGGGAAGGAACGCAGTTCGAGGTGGGGGCCTTTTTCATCGCCGGTTATATTATTTCTCCAGCCACATAACCTGTTTTCTTCATCAAACAAAAAATTACGTGCCGTTTTTCTGTTGGTGACGCCAAATGAGATCAATGGTTTTTGTTGCTGATGAAATGCAAGCAATTGATGTAAATTGAGATTGGTGAGTATATCAACATTGATTGTTACAAAAGGCTCACTTCCTTCAAGCAATGGTCTTGCTTTCAGCAATCCTCCGCCTGTTTCCAATACTTCATCCCTTTCATCGCTGATCATTACATTGCTGCCCCATCCATTATTTTTTTCAACGGCTTCGATGATCTGATCTGCAAAATGATGCACATTCACTACTACATCAGTAATGTTATACTGCTGCAGGTATTCAATATTGCGTTGCAATAAACTTTTACCATTTACTATGGCCAATGCTTTGGGATGCTCATCTGTCCACGGTTTGAAACGGGTGCCCAATCCTGCTGCAAAAATCAT
>JAYUTS010000018.1:0-2073 GCA_043754995.1 Chitinophagaceae bacterium | reverse complement strand
GCCCGTTGGGATAAGATGGCCAAGAACTTTACCCGTATAGGTAAGGAAATTATCATTGCTGTAAAAGTGGGTGGTGCCGATCCTAATTCAAACGCAGCGCTTCGTCGTTGCTTTCAGAATGCAAGGAGTGTGGGCATGCCCAAAGACCGTGTTGAAGCTGCCATTAAAAGAGCACAAGGAAAAGAACTTTTAAATTATGATGAAATTTTATACGAAGGATATGCGCCACATGGGGTTGCTATTTTAGTTGAAACAGCAACGGATAATCATGTACGAACTGTGGCGAATGTAAAAAGTCATTTTACAAAAGGACACGGCACCATGGGTAACAGTGGCAGTGTAAGTTTTCAATTTAAAAAAATGGGTGTATTTAAATTAAAACCAGAAGGATTGAATGCTGAAGACATGGAACTGGAGTTCATTGATTTCGGTTTGGAAGAGTTAGGTGAAAGTACCGGTGAAAATGGCGAAGAGGTTTTAGTTGTTCGTTGTGCCTTTGCTGATTTTGGAAATATGCAAAAAGCATTAGAAGATAAAGGCATTACCCCTATTACTGCAGAACTGGAGTGGATACCTTCTACAACTGTTCCTGTAAACGATGAACAGGCTGCGGACGTAAGTAAATTAATTGAACGGCTGGAGCAGGATGAAGATGTACAGAAAGTATTTCATAATATGGGATAGAAAATGAATGCGGTAATTAATAAGAAAAAGGACTGAAATGTTTCAGTCCTTTTTCTTTTGCATGAATTGATACTATTCCTAATCTAATATCATAATTTAACCAGCTTCAATTCTTTGTGATTTTTTCCTTGCACTATTCTTACCAAATACACGCCTGGTTTATATGCATCCCCTATTTCAATCAGAGCGCCGGCGTTCAGGTTATTCTTTATTTCAATTAATTTACCTGTTGCATCATACACCTGTACTATAATTTTTTCTTTAACATCTAAACTTTTTAGCTGTACACGGAAGTTATTTGTACTTGGGTTTGGGCTTACTTTTACGTCAAATACTGCATCAGTATCTGTCTGCTCCCTTATTACAATTTCTTCTCTCGCCAGTGCATTTGTTTGATTTCCCTGTATAACGATGATACTATTTGTACCAACTGCTGCTACAGGATTGTCGGCATCACTGGCACCCGGCTGATTATCATAGAAAACTACGCCGTTGTTTTTATTAAAAATTTTCATTCTTATCTTATCAATACCCGTTCCATCCAATGCACCATCGGTTACCGTCATGGTAAATGCAATTCCACTTTGCCCGCCAATAATCTTTCCTGTTCCTTTGAACTGTGCTTTTGAATTGGAAACTGCGAGGTATTCAAAGTTCAAGGCATTGAATTCAAAACTTCCAACCTTAAATTCAAACTGTGTTTCACCTTTTGGTTTGGCTGCATTGCGATAATTCACTGCAAATCCATAACTGGCTTTACCTGATGCAGAAGGATTACCCACCAGTGCACCGGCAACAGAAGAATACCAACCACCACCATAAGCATATCCGCCATTCGGATCATAGATTACAACAATTGCATCCAAATCACCATTTGTATTTGCATAAGAAATATTTCCGGCCTGATCAATAACATTCATTTGCAGTTTATAAACTCCTGCTGTATTGAATTTATAACTACCCGTAACTTTTCCATTTTGATTACCTGATGGCTCGTTCAAAGTTCCGCTGGCAGAAACCGCTCCATCCAACAACCATTTTGCAGTATGTTTATTACCTTGTTTATCCTGGAACACACCACTAAATGAAACTGTCGAGCCAATCCTAAATGAGGATCCGGCTTGTGGTCCTGTAATGTTGTGCGTAACAAATACCTGTTTTGATTGACTAACTGCAGCATTGCATCCATCATTAATCGTAATAGTTATTGTATAAACCCGCCCGGTACCTGTAGCAGATCTTTCTGCTCTCAATTTTACATGATGATCATCTACAATTTCCCAATCCGTTTCAGTATCACCATCTCCGGTTCCGTTTTCAGGTTCATTACTGGTTACTGTCACTGAAACAGTCGGAGTATTTGAACAATTATCGGTTACAGTATAAGTT
>JAYUTS010000017.1:0-4549 GCA_043754995.1 Chitinophagaceae bacterium | reverse complement strand
TGATTCAGCTACTGTAGCAATAAATGATCAGCGATCAGCCGTTGTTAACCCGGTTGCACCAGCAACATCAGGCAAAAGAGAAACTAAAACAGAAAGTGTACCAAAAACAACCTCTTCCAGCAAACCTTCAATTGCAACTGTTGAACCACCCATTACTACAACTCAACCCAGTTCAAATGTCGTGATTGCCCCTGTTCCATCAGGTATTAAAAAAGAGGATGTAAAATCTGGTGAATCAGAAATGGTACAAATGCAAAAACAAAAAAAATCTGCTGATATTCCATTTAATAAGTTTACCGGAGTGGTTGTTGATGAAAACAATCAACCCCTGCCCTTTGCCAATATCACAGAAAAGGAATCGGGTGTGGGTACTTATGCTGATGTACATGGAAACTTTACACTAATTGCCGCCGACAGTGTTTTGAATATTGAAACCAAATCGGTTGGCTATTTTAGTAACTCCTTACAGATACGCAGTAATCAAACGCAACGCATTGTATTGAAAGACCAGTCAGTTATTGCCAATGCCCCGACTGAAAAAAAGTTGTATGAAAAAAACAAGGACCGCCCTTCTGCCATGAAAACGGAGGTGAATGAATTATACACAGAGCCGGCAGATGGCTGGAATAATTACAGTAAGTATGTTGCCAATAATCTTCGTGATGACAACCTGAAAGAAGAACGGCAGGCTAATAAAGTAAAAGAAGTAGAAGTATCCTTTGACGTAAGGCCCGATGGCACAATAGCCAACCTGAAAGTAGAACGCTCCAATTGCAATAACTGTAATACAGAAGCCATCCGTATTATAAAAGATGGCCCTAAATGGAAATCAAAAACAGGTAAAACCGAACGTACACGTTTCACCGTTCTGTTTTGATTATGACCATTCATGAAATCTTTGTTTCACTTTCAACCACTTCCCTACCTTTGCCCCCTAAATAAACTTGTCAACATGAAACGTTTACTATTTACTGCACTCTGCTTTGCCTTGGTTTTACTGGCAGAAGCACAACAATTAAGAACACCCCAACCATCTACTCCACAAACCGTTAAACAGGATTTTGGATTAGGAAACATTGAACTCTCTTACAGCCGCCCGAATATGAAAGGCCGTAAAATTTTTGGCGACCTGGTTCCTTTTGATAAAGTGTGGCGCACCGGTGCAAACAATGCAACTGTGATCACTTTTTCAGATGAAGTAACCATTGGCGGAACAAAAGTTCCTGCCGGTAAATATGGTTTATTGACGATTCCTTCCGCCAGCGAATGGACGATCATCATCAGCAAACAAACTGATGTTACTTCACCAGCTTCTTACAAGCAGGAGATGGATGTAGTTCGTGTAAAAGCTAAGCCAATGATGCTCCCCTGGAGTTTCGAAACCTTTGGTATTTCATTCGAAAATATGAAAGATAATAGTTGTGAACTGATGATGGCATGGGATAAAACATTGGTTTCTTTTCCCATTACAACTGATGTGGATGCAAAAGTGATGAAGCAGATTGAAACAATTATGAAGAACGACGGCCGTCCGTATTTCAATGCAGCGGCTTATTATGCTGAAAATGGTAAAGACCTGAACCAGGCAATTGTTTGGTTTGATAAAGCCATTGAACAAAACCCTAAAGCTTATTGGGTGTATTATCAAAAAGCAAAAGCGTTGGCCAGGCAGGGAAAGAAAACAGAGGCAATGACTGTTTCCATGAAATCAATGGAGTTGGCAAAAGAAGGAAAGAACGATGACTATGTGTTGTTGAATGAAAAATTGCAGAAAGATCTGAAATAAGATTTCTTATAAAGTAAAAACCTCCAATCATGATTGGAGGTTTTTTATTGCCTGATAATTTTTATTTTTTAATAATATATCCGTTGGTAATTGGTAAAGGAAGACCACCTGAAATATCCGTTGTATTGATTCGGCTCAGATAATAATTACTCATATCACAACAGGTCGATTGCCTGCTGTTAAATCCAAAGAACATGGAATCTGTAACGGTATTGTTGAGCGACAAATAATAAACTGCATAATCTTTATTAACTGTAAACCCTGTTGTTGCAATCGTATCGCCAATATAAAAGAACAGACGTTTAATATTTTCGATATTACCATTGCTTACACGTTTGGCTGTAATCTTTAGTTGTGCAGAATCATATTGCTTGGCAGGGCCAACCAGCAAGTCTTTGTTAGCATTATTTAATATGCGAAAAGAGAAGGTTGGAGGTGGCATAAGTTCACATTCTTCTCTTGCACAATCTTTACCACATTGAAGAAACAGAACCGAAACAATCAATACAGATACAAAAACCAATAGTTTATTTTTCATCCGGCAAAAATAATGTCATTTGGCCAAATCATGCCTTTTTAAGACTTGTTAAAGTTTGAATAACGCTGGAAAGTAATATAACAGCCGCTGCGCCAATAACATTGAGCCATAAAAAAGAAATCATATCCATGTAGTAAATGCTGATCACCAGCACTTCTGAAAGGATGGCTGCAATAAATACTGCATTCCCTCCCACCCGCTTTAAATAGAATGCCACCAGGAAAATGCCCAGGATAGTTCCATAAAACCAACTTCCCAAAATATTCACCGCTTCAATTAAACTGTTGCCGAGGTTGTAAGCAAAGAACGCAATCACTATACAAAACACTCCCCATAACAACGTATAAATCTTTCCCCAACGGTATTCTTCTTTCTCAGTTAATTGCTTTTTTGAAAATTTCTGATGAAAATCGCACATGGTGCATGATGCCAATGAATTTAATGCAGCGGCTATACTCCCCCATGCTGCTAAAAAAATAATGGCGATGATCAATCCTACTAAACCTGTTGGCAATACATCGCTAACAAAACGAAGAAAGATATAATTGGTATCGTTCGTATCAGCATTGGGGTCGGCTTTCTTTATCAGACTCTTCATTTCAGTTCTGATCTCTTTCCCTGCTTTTTCAATTTGCTGTAACTTGTTTCTTCCTTCTGTTACTGCCGTTTCATTTTTTTCTTTTAAAGCAGCAGTAATGGTAACGGCTGCCTGTTTTTTTTCTTCCTGCAGTTGTGCGTATTGTGCAGAGGCCTGATTATAAGGTTTAGCATATGCACTCTTTAGTACAACCGTCTCTTGTGTTTTATTAAAAAAAGCTGGTGCCTTAAAAAAAGAATAATAGGCAAAGAGCAAACACCCAATCAACAGAATGCAAAACTGCAAGGGCACTTTTACAAATCCATTCATCAGTAACCCTAACCTGCTTTCACGGTTATCTTTTGCTGTAAGATAGCGCCCTACCTGGCTTTGATCAGTTCCAAAATAACTTAACGCCAGAAAGAATCCACCAATCAATCCACTCCAGATATTATACTTGTCCTTCCAGTCAAACCCATTTTCTGTAACGCCTGTTGTAATCACATTGAGTTTATCGTTCTTGCCTGCAATATGCAAAGCATCGGTAAAACCAATTCCATCGGGTAAAGATGTTACTGCATAATATCCGGCAATAAACATGGCAGCGTAAATGATCACAAACTGAATCTGATGTGTATAAGCAACTGCTTTAGCACCCCCGCTTACAGTATAAATAATCAATAACCCACCCATGACAATATTAGTAGCATAGATATCCCAACCCAACATGCTGCTTAATATAAGTGAGGGAGCAAATATGCTGATGCCTGTGCTTAATCCTCTTGATAGTAAAAATAAAAACGATGTGAGTGATCTTGTCTTCACATCAAATCGTTTTTCCAAAAACTCGTAGGCTGTAAATAATTTCAATTTATGAAAAAGAGGAACAAACGTAATACACAACACAATCATGGCTAATGGCAACCCAAAATAATATTGTACAAAACGCATTCCATCGGTATAGGCCTGTCCCGGCGCTGTTAAGAATGTAACTGCACTGGCTTGTGTACCCATGATGCTTAACATGATCAACCACCACGGCATTTGCCTGTTGCCTAAAAAATAACCTTCCAGGTTTTTACTCGAACGGCTTTTGTATATACCATATGTAATTACACCCAGCAGTGTAATAATCAATACAATCCAGTCGGTAAGTTGAAAATTCATGAAAACTGTTGGGTGAAGAAATAAAAGAAGATGATAAGTAATATTAATACTGCTGCAACGCTGATGTACCAGACATTCCAGTAACTATTATTTTTATTTTGATGATCGGGCATAGTTAATCTTGTCCAGAATATAAAAACGTACGTTGGTAAATCTTATTTGTCATCCTGCTTGGGCTTCATGATATATGTAATCAGGAAAGTCAATCCAATCCCTAATATTAACCCATAAGCAATACGTTTGCTGATAAAGCCGATCAATAACCCGATACCGAGGCCGATCAACAATGTTTTTTCAATACTTGCCTGCTTCTTGTCACTCATGTTTTTTATTTTCAACTTATAAACTTACGCAGCAAACTTACAACTCACAACTTCAAAATTTACTTCTTTGGTTTTGCCAGCAAGTTAGCCATTAAACGATATGCACCGGGAACAGCTGCAGGCAACTGGCGAAAAAATGCCACTGCACTATAAACAAA
>JAYUTS010000016.1:0-10712 GCA_043754995.1 Chitinophagaceae bacterium | reverse complement strand
CAGCCAGTGTATAAATTTTCATGCACCCTATCACCGGTATTGGGTAAATAAAAGGCAGGAATAAAACCGGTTTCGGTACTGAGCCACCATTCATCTTCTGCTCTGTTTTTTTCGCATAATACAAAGCCACAGGTCCAGAGGTTATCTACCAATTGGTTCATTTCTTTAAATAATACGGTAGCAACATCGCCCAACTCAATACTTTTCTGCATGGCCATGGTTCTTGAACGGACTTTTTCCAACGCTGTTTCTATTTTAGCCTCTCTTGTCTGTGCTTCGGCTTTTTGCAGATCGAGAAAACGGGTATAGGTTTGTTGAAACACTTTGGCAAAGCGTAACATAATATCTGTTTGTTCCGCAGATAATTTTGTACCGCCCACTATCAATACATATCCTTCTTTAAAATAAAAATTATGCAGAAACAATCTCGCCGGCGAAATGGCAATCAGTTGTGCTGCGGTTAATGGAAAGTTGGTGCTGCGTTCTGCAATAAAAGTCTGGTGTTTGATGGTTTCGTCTTCATCCATTTCAACAATAAAAAAAGGATTTCCTTTCTTCCAGTTTTCAACCACCTGTTGCATATGGCTGGTTTCATTATGCGGAATGATAACAGGCACCGGCATTATTTTTTTTGTGCCCGGATGAGGTGTGTAATTCAACCCATTTTTTTCTTCCTTATCTATTAAAACATAGCCAGCAGTTAAACTTTCAATGCCCAGCTTTTGCATTTCTACAAAAATTATTTCGCCGGCTTCAAGCAGCTCATCGCTTTTGTGCATGGCCAAACTTCTGCTTCTCACTCTTTCCAATGCTGCTTCAATCTGTGCTTCCTTTACCTGTGCTTCTGCTTTTTGCAGATCATTGAAATGGGTATAGGTTTGCTGAAATACTTTTCCAAAACGCATCAGCGTAGTATTTTCTTCCTCAGTATAAGGCGTACCTGAAAAATTTTCGATATACAGTCCAACATTTTCTAACAATACGGTTGATATGGCAAGACCGGCGCAAGTGAGATAGTATTCTTTTGCATCATCGGGTACAGGAAATAATTGAAACAGGCCAGTGTAAAATTTATTCTTCTCTTCAAAGTTTAAATGGTTGGCAAAAAAATCTTTTCCTTTTTGTTTTGCTTCATTAAAACTGTTCCAGTGTGGCGAATCAAAATAAGGAATGGTTATTTCGGAAGGAACTTCCTGCTTATCTGCAAGCCAGATATGCATATCATCCCTTTCTTTATAATCCATAATAAAGCCTGCATGTTCTACAGCAATATTTAAATGAACCATCTGTTCATAAACCACCTTAATTATTTCTTTAAGCTCTTCACTTTTTTGCATCCCCATACTTCTGGAACGTACTCTTTCCAATGCCGCTTCAATTTGCGCTTCTCTTGTCTGGGCTTCGGCATTTTGTAAATCAAGAAAACGGGTATAGGTTTGGTCAAACACTTTACCGAAGCGTTGAAAAATACCATGTGCATCTGGCACCTGTTCATAGGTGATGAACAACAAAAATCCTTTGGAGAAGTAGGCATGGTGCATAATCTGGAAGGTGGGCAACGGATGCCCTGCGGCAATAATTGAATCCAGGATTTCACCTACTACGGGAAGTGTACGCATGTACTGGTAGTGCTTCACTAAGTTATCGCCACCCATTTCTACTACATGAAATGTGTTGCCTGCTGATTGCCCCTTTCGCATTTGAATGAATAATTCATCTTCAGTGCTGGGAGCTGTAAAAGGCGGTTGCAAAACGCCTTCGCTGCTCATCCAAAGTGTAATGGAATTTCTTTCTTCATCATTCCATGTACAATAACCGGCACTCCATGCCGGCATACCTAAACTTTGTACTTGCTGAAATAATAAGCTCGCAGCTTCCGGCAACTCATCACTTTTTTGCATGGCCATGGTTCTTGCACGAACTCTTTCTAATGCTAATTGAATTTGGGATTCTCTTGCCTGTGCTTCTGCTTTTAATAAATCATTGAAACGGGTATAAGTGAGATCAAACACTTTTCCGAACCTTTCAAGAATATCGAGATTACTATCTGACAAAGGTTCATCTCCTACAGTTTGTAATCCTCCGAAATTGCTGAACGAGAAAGAGACAACATATTTTTCCATCGCCCTCGATGCTGCCTGTGCGGCTTCCGGTGTTCGCTTAAATTCTGTTTTACTAAATAAATAATCGTCATAGATCTTTTTCTCGCTGCCTTCGAGTGTATACACCTGTTTTGTTTTTCTCTCTTTCCATCCTTTCATCATTGCATCATGAAAAGGATAATCTTCAAACAACATATGATAAGATTCAGGTGCTTTATTAATATCCGGGTTGGCTGCCCAAACGGTATTTGACATGTAGCTTTCATCTATGATATTAATGATGCACCATGTTAATGCAAAATCAAGTTTAGTTAATTCTTTAAAAACGGTATCAACCAATTCTGAAAGTTCATCAGATTTTTGCATGGCCATTGCTCTTGCCCTCACTCTTTCCAATCCTAATTCTATTTGTGCTTCTCTTGCCTGTGCTTCGGCTTTTTGCAAATCATTGAAACGGGTAAAGCTTGAATCAAACACTTTTCCAAAACGATGAAGGATTTCAAATTTCTCATCAGTCAGCGCCTCTGTTTCTACAATTTCCAATGCGCCGAAATTGTTGAAGGAAGCAGAGAACACTACTTGTTTGGGAACCTTCAATGCTTTCTTAAGTGCATCCGGCAGATTGGGTACTTCTTTAAAGAAAGATTTTTCAAAATTTTTCTTATCTGTTCCGGTTAATGAATAAACCCATTTCGGATCTTTTGCTTTCCATGCATGAGTGATGGATTGGAAAAACCCGTCATTAAATGGTTCCACAGTAAATGGCTGTGCAGGCTTATTCATTTCAGCACTGGCAATCCACAATGTATTGCTTGAATGTTCATGATCGTGTATCCAGATGATGCAACTTGTTAATGTAAATTCAAGCTGTGTTAATTCTTTAAATACTACTGACACCAATTCTGCCAGTTCATCAGAATTCTGCATGGCCATTGTTCTTGCTCTCACTCTTTCAAGGCCTAATTCTATCTGTGCTTCTCTTGCCTGCGCTTCGGCTTTTTGCAGGTCAAGGAAACGGGTATAGGTTCTTTCAAATTCAACGGCAAAGCGGCGAAGGATATCTTGTTCTTCCCCCGTTATTTTTCTGTGGATCATGATGCCGAAACAACCATATTTCATAAAGGCTTCTGCATAATAAATTCCTTCCGGAAAAAATTGGGGTTTAAACTTTTTGGCGCCACTTAACAATTCTTTCCATGTTTCAAAGTAAGCCTTCATTTCATCACCTGCAAGTGTATATACATGAACCGGCACACCGCTTTCCCAGTCCGAAAAACAGGTGGCAGTAGCTGATTCTGTTTTATCAAGATCATAGTTAATGGCTTTGCTGAAATAAAAGATTTTATCCTTTTCATCCTCGGCCCAGGTAGCCCAAAATAAATGTTTACTATTGGATTCATCGGGTAACCACAAATACGAGAATTCGGTTTCAATATGCAACTCCAGGAGCTGCTGATGAAAAACTTTTGAAACATCATTTAATTCGTTCGAATGCTGCATGAGCATACTTTGCGTACGTGTTCTTTCTAATGCCGCTTCTATTCTTGCTTCTCTTGCCTGTGCTTCAGCCTGTGACACATCCGCATACCTGCGGTAAGCAAAATCAAACACATTTCTGAAACGCTTCAGTACATTTAATTTTTCTTCTGTAATGGCACTGAATGTTGAAATGCCAATAGCTCCTACACCAATGGAATAGAAATAATAGTATAATGCAGGTATATTATTGAGACGTGGATCTTCATATTCACCACTATCCAGCCGCCGCTTTTTCCAGCTTTCCAATTCGTCTTTCGTTACAACCAGTTTAGCAAATGCATCTTCAGAGCTCCTGATCTTTTTTTGGAATTGCTCAAAAACCGGATGACTGCTGTAAGAAAGCTTTGCCTTATTACCTCCTGTATAATCTGAGTAATCATAATCAATTAAAGAGCTGCTGTCATCATCCCAAAAATTAATCAGTGTATTTCTTATTTCGGAGAACCCGAGTGACTGCAATTCTGTGAACATTATTTTACAGATGTCAAGAAGGTCATCAGGCTTTTTCATTCCCATGGCCTCAGCTCTTACTTTTTCCAAAGCAGTTTCAATTTCCAGCTCCTTGTTTTTTTGCTCCAGTTCAACTGTGCGGCGTTTGATTGCTTCACGCAGTTGCTGGTTTTCTTCTGCTATTTTATCAATGGCAATATTTTGTCCTTCTTCTGCTTTTGCATCAGGGAAAGAAGAATGCTGATGAATGATTTTCCATCCTTCTTTTTTTTGCTGCATGAAAGTTGAAGCCCTGAACCTGGAATAGAAAACCCAGTTATCATCTGCCAACGCATAGAGATCGCAAAACTCATGTATTAAAATCACCTGCTCCTGTTGCTCCAATGTTATTTTCCTGTTCCGCATTTCTAATTTTCCTGCTACCTGTTCAATGGTGTTGTACAAAAACTGAACAGCATCTTTTTTATTGGAGAACACTTCGCTTTCTGCGCTGCCTACCTGTGTGTATTCATCAGCCAGCAACGGATGCATGGCTTCCACATCGCCTTTGATATAGTTATCCCAATAAGCATTATAGGCTTTCAATACTTCTGCTTCCAGTTTTTTGGTCAGTTTCATTTTTAGCTATTAGCTGGTAATACAATAATAAATACTGAACCTTCACCTTCTTTCGTTTCCACCTTCAACTCACCGCCATGTGCTTTTACAATATCATAACTCAAACTCAATCCTAAGCCAGTTCCCTGTCCTGTTGGTTTGGTGGTGAAGAATGGTTGAAATATTTTATCCAATATTTTTTGTGGAATGCCGCCCCCATTATCAGATACTTTTATTTGCACACCCCGACCCCCTGAAGGGGGCTGAATGGAACTTGTTGTGATGGTAACAGTTGGCTCATATAAATCAGTTGCCGTTTTCTTTCTTTCATTAGCAACGTAAAAAGCATTCGTAATTAAATTCAATATCACTCTTCCAATATCCTGCGGAATAATATTAATGCTGCCGATGCTTTCATCAAAATCAGTTTTCATTGTTGCATTGAACGATTTGTCTTTTGCACGAAGGCCATGATAGGAGAGGCGGAGATATTCATCACATAATGCATTGATGTCAGTTGGCTCTTTTTGTCCGCTACTGCTTCTACTATGTTGTAGCATTCCTTTTACAATAGCATCAGCTCTTTTACCGTGATGGTTTATTTTTTCTTCGTTGCTAATTACATCATCCGCAATAGCATTTACTTCATCTATGTTTCCTTTTTTAACTTCATCTTTTAACTCAACTAGTAATTCTTTATTTACATCTGAAAAATTGTTGACAAAGTTTAATGGGTTTTGTATTTCATGGGCAATGCCGGCTGTCAATTCACCCAGACTTGCCATCTTTTCTGATTGAATGAGTTGTGATTGGGTAGATTTTAAATTGTTGAGCGTTGCTTCTAAAACTATGTTGGTTTTTTGTTTTTGCCGGTTGTTGCGATAAAGCAATAGTGCAATTAACAGGATAAAGCCAAGTGTTCCCAAAAGCGAAATAAATCGAATACGGTTTTGGACAGCTGTTTTTTCCTGTTCTATTTTCTGTAAGTTTTGGTTTTCTGCAAATAAAATATTCTGATATCGTATTAAATTGCTCTTTTCCACTTTATGGAGACTGTCAATTAATGGGGTAGCCAGTTTTAAATAATAGTATCCGCTATCCTGCCCGTTCAGTGCCTGGTAGGATGTGGCGAGTGCGGCATAGCTTTTAGCGATAGCGATTTTCAACCCTACTTCCATAGCTGTAAACCGGGCTTTTCCGGCATATATCAAACTGGATTCATACTCCTGTTTTTGATAGTAGAGCTCGGCCAGGAATAATTGCGTTTCAACTAAATTTCTTAGATTCTTATACTTGATGTTGGCTTTTTCTGCTTTCAATAAAGCCTCTTCCGCCAAATCATATTTTTTCATTAAAAGATTGGCTTTCCCTATAATATTATAGATATAACCAAGATATGTTTTTACATAAAAAGGAACATTTTGTTTTTCGTAATGTCCTAAACTGTTTTCTGCAAGTATTATGGCTGAATCAAGGTAATTCGTCGCCAGGTAAACTTCGGCGATATTAAAGGTTGTATTGGCTATTAAGCGTTCATGCTTTAATGCTTCATGTATCTTCAGTGCTGTTCTGTATTTGATCATTTGCTCCGTTCTATTACCTACATCGCCGAGTAAGTGGCCTATATTTCTCTGGATTTCTGCATATTCATGCAGACTCTCCCGGTCAAGACCAGATCCGCCAGAATTGGGGATGTTATTGCTATTTTCATCAGAAGAATATCCCAATATTTCTAGTGCCAGAAAAAAAGTCTTTAATGATTCAGCATAATCACCCATCGACTTTTGATTGTATCCCACAGCCTGCAATGCACGGAGCTGCATGATTTTCATATTCTTTCTTTTTGAGAATTCATATGCTTGTTTCGCAATAGCCAGTGCACTATCTGCCCGAACCCCTTCAATTACCCAGGAAAGCAGAATCAGGTTCCAGGCTTTTGTAGAATCATTGTCATCCCGATCAATCCTTGAACGCAGACTATCTGCTAAAAATGGATTGTAGCCCGGAGCTATACTGTCTATTTGAGCACAGAGTTGCACCGGGAAATAAAAAAAGAGAATTATAGCAAGTAAAATTTTCATTTTTTTTATTAGTTAGATGGTAATACAATTATGAATTTGCTTCCTTCCCCTTCCTTTGTCTCTACTTTTAACTCTCCACCATGTGCTTTTACAATATCATAACTCAATGACAAACCCAAACCGGTTCCCTGTCCCGTTGGTTTAGTAGTGAAGAAGGGTTGAAAAATTTTATCTAATACTTTTTGTGGGATGCCGTTGCCGTTGTCAGCAACTTTTATTTCCACCTTGCCATTTATCTTTTTTGTGCTTACTGAAACTGTTGGCTCATAATTTTGAATCCCCGATTTCTTTTTTTCATCTACCACATAAAATGCATTCGTAATTAAATTCAATATCACTCTTCCAATATCCTGCGGAATGATGTTGATGTTGCCAATGCTTTCATCAAACTCTGTTTTCATGGCTGCATTAAAAGTTTTATCCTTTGCCCGAAGACCATGATAAGCTAACCGTAAGTATTCATCAGACAGTGCATTAATATCTGTTGGCTCTTTTACGCCACTGCTGCTCCGGCTATGCTGCAGCATTCCTTTTACAATATCACCGGCCCGCTTGCCGTGGTGATTTATTTTTTCCAGGTTTTGTCTTAAATCCTGTGCTATCTGTTTTGCTTCTTCTACATTTCCGTTGTCAATTGCTGTATTCATTTCATCTACCAATTCTGTACTTACATCAGAAAAATTATTGACAAAGTTTAACGGGTTTTGTATTTCATGGGCTATACCCGCAGTCAACTCTCCAAGGCTTGCCATTTTTTCGGATTGAATTAATTGCGTCTGGGCGGCTTTCAATTCTTCGAGTGATTTTTGCAAAGCAGCATTTGTTTCTTCAATGGCTTTTCTTTTTTGTTCCAGTTCTTCAATGGTTTGTTCTAATAATATAGCTGTTGTTTTTTTTACTTTTTCTGTTCTGTCGAGTTTAAAGGCTGTTATCTCTAATTCTTTATCTGCATCTTTTAAAGATTTTGCAATACTTTCTTTCTGTTCAGCAG
Source organism: Chitinophagaceae bacterium (assembly GCA_043754995.1). Taxonomy (GTDB): domain Bacteria; phylum Bacteroidota; class Bacteroidia; order Chitinophagales; family Chitinophagaceae; genus Lacibacter. The sequence continues at coordinate 2,952 of JAYUTS010000016.1, read as the reverse complement.
TTAAATTTTCATCCTGCTGAATAAAATTTAATATAGATTGAAGGTGCTGATTCATTTATTTTTCTTTTTTGCTGATTGAGCACTTATCAAATTGTTTTTCTTCTTTTCCTTTTCGCTTAAATAATTTTGGCCCGTAACTACTTTTTGCCCGGTCTTAATTTCAAGTTCCTTTCTTGCATTGCCAGCTACCGCACCACCTTGTTTAGCTGCTTTTTTATTTTCAATAAATCCTTTGGGTTTTCTTGTCTTCACAATGGCAGTAGTAGATGCCTCGCCGAGCATGAAAAAAATTAGTTCAAGGTCTGTCATGTGGTCTCTCAGGTTCTGGTTTTTCAACCCCTTTACTTTTTTGTATTGAGCCGGGGCTAAACCAAATGTTGCTTTAGAAATTTCTGCGGTGAGTATGGCGTATTCTTTCTGTTGTTTTACGCCGCTGCTTTTCCACTCTTCGGTTAATTCTTCACGAATGGCAATGCTTCGCATTCTTTTTTCAATCCAGTCGTCAGGGTATCCTTTTAATTTATACAACTCTCTTGTTCTTTGGGCGGCCAGTTCAGGGTTTTCAATTTCATCTAATCTATCAGAACCTACTTGTGCTAACCAAAGTTTAAAAGGTTCCGCTTTGGGTGAGGGGATGGATTGAATAATGCGTAACAATGTTTTAGTGTCAGCCACATCAGTTTCTCTCATTTTTCCATCGGCTGCTTTCATTTTCAACTGTCGACAAATTGTCGACAGTTCAAGTCCATCCTCTGTCCTTACCCTTATTTTCATTTTAAACCAATAATCCCTTGGGTTGGCGCTATCAGTTAAACCTTCGACTACGTCAATGACAGAAAAATACCATTTCTTTTCTTCCTCATTCCAAACAGAACGGATTTGTTTTGATTCAAATAATTTTATATTGCTCATAAATCAATAGTTATTTATTGCTCACTATTTATTTTTCTTTTATCGCCACACAACAGGCCGTTAAGTTGTGCATTTCCAAATTTCCACCGGTGGCCCTTGCCAGTTCTGCATTGCTGAACATGCCTACCATCGGCACATCCCACACTTTGCTCATGCCTTTTATTTCTTCATTGATAAGCGGCCCCAGCGAAACAAACCGCCCGGCGCAACTGAATATGATCAACGCTTCTGCTTCGGGTATTTCGGTTGCTTTTAAATCTTCGCAGCCTTCAATTACTTTTTCTATTACATCAAAATCGGGTGGCAATGAAAACCGTACTTTGGAACCTTGCGGCACTGTACCACTACAATAAAAAGAGTGATCGGTCCAGTCTATCATAAGCCCGGGCCGCATTACCGGGTCGCCGGTTTCTCTTTGTAACTGCAAGGGAAATTGTGCTGCCACTTCTATGGAAAAGCCACCATCATCTTTTATTGTTAGTCCACCATATTTTGCTGTAAGATCAAGCACTGGTATATCATCCACTGTATATACATGATTGCCTTCGCTTTTTGTAACTGTTCTTACTGTGCCTACTGCTTTCCAGCCGCAGATGGCCCGGCCTCTTAGTTTAATTTTATCTTCATCAAAAGCCAGCATAACGATGCCCCGGTTGGTTGCCTTACCATTGGTAAATACAAATTGCTCTAAAAAAGTAAAATCATCACCCGCCATGCAGCCATGTATGTTTACTTTTTTACCAATTACATCTTCGAAACCAAAAAGCAGTTGCTCTGCATCCGTTTCCATATTGCTGCCGGCGATAAGAAATGCAGGATGAGCAAACCGTACCAGTGTTTTTGTGGCCATGCCTGTGGCTACTTCCCGGTAGTTTTTATCGGGGTATTCTTCAAAAAGAATAGTAAAGTAATCCGGGTTTATATCTAATAACATGATGGCTGCAGAACCCAGTTCTATTTCATCATCAATAAAACCACCATTGGTAGTGGCCCCAAAAATGGTGATGCCTGCATCATCTAATACTTTGCAGATGGCATTGCGATCTTGTTTGATAGACAGTAAGGCAATCGCCAATGTTGGTTTGAAACCATCGGACATGATTTGTTGTACTGCTGATTGAATTTCTTCTATTGTAATTCCTTTGATTGATTTTGCTTTCATGTTATTTTTTTTGTTATCCTGAGTTTGTCGAAGGGTTATTTTTCTTTTAATACCACCAGGCAGCATGTATTATTATGATAATCATTTTTACCGCTTTTCGATTTTCCATATTCTCCATAGGAAAAAAAGCCTGCCATGGGCGCATCCCAGATTTTTTGCACCTGCTCCAGCTCCTCTTTAACTACAATCCCAAACGATAAATATCTGCTCACGCATGAAAACATGATCAAGGCATCGGCTTGCTGCTGTCCATTATCCTTAATGCCCTTACATTCTGCAACGACTGTTTCGATGGAATCAAAATCTGGTGGCAGCGAAAACTTGATTTTTGACCCTTGCGGCACATGTCCGGAACAAATAAGTGAACGGTCTACACGATTGGCAAACATTGCTGTACGTATTACAGGATCTGCATTTTCCCGTTCCACTTGTAATGGATAATACCAGGAGCTTAGAAATGTCACGATTTCCTTGTTGTCATCCAGCTTTATCTCAACGCCAAGAAAATTCATCAACATATCCAATGCTGGTTTATCGTCGATGGTATATACAATATTACCTTTGCTTTTAGTAACTGTTTTTGTGGTACCAATAGCCTTCCAGCCACAAGTAGCTATACCTTGAACATCTATTTTATCTTCATCAATAATGAGTGCTGCAAGTGCGTAGTCTTTACTTTTTCCGTTGGTAAAAACAAATGTTGATTCAAGTGCCAAATCATCTCCTGCCTTACCTCCAAATACGGTTACTTCCCTGCCTTGTGGGCAGGCAGGCCTGTGTGCCGGCGAGCCTGCCTGTCCGGTAGGCAGGGTAGGTTTTCCAAAACCTTGTATGATGCCTTCAACAATGGGTTCACCATCTAAGGACACTCCACCGGT
>JAYUTS010000015.1:0-4567 GCA_043754995.1 Chitinophagaceae bacterium | reverse complement strand
CTTTAAACTGGAATACAATTGAAGACAGCATACGGGGCCCTTACCTGGATGCATTATCACTAACAACCCAACCGCAGGGTTTCAAATGGGAGATGATTAAGCTGGGTAAACAAACAGCACTTAATTATTATTTCGAAACAGGTATTTCAATCAGGGGCTTTGTAGTGAAAGATAAAGAAACGATGGCTTTTGATTCAAGCAGCGTAAATATTATTACCAAGGGCGAAGATTCTACAACCATTATGTCAACCGCAAAAATTAACAGTAAAGGAGTTTTTGCAGTAAATGATCTTGACTTCTGGAAAAAAGCAACGGTTTATTTGCAAGGCTTAACAAAGGAAAAAAAGAAACGTAAGATATCCTTCAGTTTGCAACCTTCTTATATTGATACTCTAACAAGGGTTACCACTCCTTTCCTGCTCAATCCAAAATTAACAGAAGAAAAAACAGTTACTCAACAGCAGGCCGATTTTATAAAAAACTATAGTGTATCAAATTTGGGTAAAGAGTTAACTGAAATTGTTGTAAAAGGAAAAAAGACTTCAAAGGAAGATTCATTGAGCAGTATCTATTCTTCAGATCTTTTCAGGAACAGTGATTTCAGTGTTATACCAAATGAAAATTTTGGCTATACAAGTGTTTGGCAAATATTGCAGGAGTCAATTCCAGGCTTATATGTTTCCAGTGCTACTGCTAATGAACCAATGGTTTCATTTAACCGCTACACACTTTCAAACGACAGGGTAGCCAATGGCGATGGCTCAGCAAATTCTGTTACGGCTGTTCCAATCGCTTTTTTTTTGAATGAAATTCCGATTGATGTGTGGGAAGTTTCCATGATCAACCCTGCTGATATTGCATTGATTAAAGCCAACAGAACTCCCAATGTAATCATCGGATCTTTTTCTGCTGCTGCAGGTGCAGAAGGTAGTATTATGATCTATACCAAAAAGAATACGGTAGCTAAACTTGGTTTTGACGCATCTTCCCTTACAGGCTATTCTTTTTCAGGTTTATTTACATTGCCCGATTTCTCCAAACCCGAAATACAAAAAACAGAAGACCGCCGCACTACCCTGCTCTGGCAACCGCATGTAAAATTTAACAGCAATGGCAAAGCCATGATTCAATTTTACAACAATGATTATACAAAGAAGTTTAAAGTAGTGATACAGGGTATAGATAAAAACGGTAACCTGTATTACCTGGAAAAGATAATTGAGTAAAAAACTTTGCCAAAGTAGTAAAAGACTGTTTGAATATGATCAATCAGCAACAACTTTGGCAAAGTTTAATTTAAAAAAATATTGCATTACACAACATCAGCTTTCCGTTTTCCCAAAAACTGCGGAACAGGATATCATCAGTAATATATACAATGGAACCACGACCTATATTTTGTGCTCCAAACAACAAACCATCTTTCAAACGATCTTTTAATTTTGACCCAACAAAGCCCGCCAATTGTCCTTCTTTTTTTAGTACACCAATATTCCAACCCACACCCGCAGCAAAAAAGTCGTAAATATTATCATCCAATTTTAAGGTATAGTAATAGTTGGGATAACCAAATGCCAGTGGATGTGTATTGTCTAATTCAACTTTAAAAACTGAACCCGGTGTAATGGTTCTTACAAAATCCCGTTCACGGTTTTCAAAAGATTTTAATGGATCATAAGGATCTTTATTGCTGGCATCTTCAGGCTTCTTTGATTTCAATCCCCACTCTAAACGGGAAAAGGCTGTTACTGCTGATTCCAATGCAATCACTTTACCACCTTTGCTGATCCAGTCTTTCAACTGATCCGCTGCTGCTTTATCATTTAAGAAACGGTAATTTCCATCGGGCATAATGAGCACATCTGTTTCCTGCCAGTTAATGCGGGCAATATCATTGAGGTTCACCAGTGAAACAGGATAGTCTAACTGCTTATCAAAGAAATGCCAGATAGCACCAGCCGCATTTCCATTTACATTTTCACCTGTTAACAATACCACTTTCTTCATCTTAAATGGGTGAACAACATCGCTTCCAAAATCGCCACCGTTATCTACAAACCCGGTTGATACGGGATAAGCTTTTACATTGGCTGCATTGGCTGCATCAGCAACATGCTTCCAGAGATTTGCTCCTGCCGGTTGATTACTTGTTTTCATGATAATCACAGCACCACGATCAAAAAATTGTCCGCCTGTTTCAAAAGGAACTTCACTGTAACGCAGTGTTAACCCCTTTTGCAATAAATAACCAACTGCTTTTGCACTTTGCACGCCTTCCCATTTAATAACATACGCATAAGCATCTGTTGCAATATTATTTACAGGCAAAGGTTTTTGATACGCCCCGCTTCCACTTATTTTTTCTTTTGATGCAAAAGCATTCAAACCATATGCATAAGGCAAGCTCCATGCAGTAATATCATAAGTAGCAGAATCGCTGAGTTTGGAACGTGGTTCAAACAATACCTGCACCATTGCTGATCGTGGTTGAAATGCACTTATTACAAGGTCTCCATTAACAATACTGAAACCTTCATCTTTCCCACTCATAAAATTATAACCCTTAGCGCTACTATTTCCTGTTCCATATTCAATTCCGTTTTTATCCAGCAACTCAACAAGTGTGTTGATGCGCCCTGCATCTTTCGGATTGTTTTTGATTACATAGGTTTTGTATTCACCAAAACCGGTGGTTACGCCTCTGTTGAAAAATTTTCTGAACTCTGTAATCAGTTTATTGGCGTTGATGGATGAAATTTCAATAGTGCTTAAACCGGTTGTAAAGTGATGTGTTGCTCTGTCAAGTAATGTCAGCGTATCGCCTTCTTCTGTTAAAGCAGCAGCGCCACCGGCGGGCCCGCCACCTTGTTCATAGGTCATGCCAATGGCTCCGTTATATGTTGGATAAGTATCGCCATATGATGGATAGAACAGATCGAAGCGAAGTTTGGTGAAGTATAACCATCCATTGGCATCAAAATATTTTGCATGATTCTTCCCGATGGTTGTTTGAAAATCTCTCTGCCATTGTGTAATTACTTCATGAAGTGGTTCAGCGGCAGGTGCAAAATAATAAGGTTCATTAACACCCTGCTCATGATAATCAACATGTATCTGCGGCATCCATTGATTATATAATTTCATCCGTTGCTGGCTTTCAACCTGTGTTTGCCAGGCCCAGTCACGGTTTAAATCAAAATTGTAATGATTGGTTCTGCCGCCGGGCCAGGGGTCACGGTGTTCTCTTGTATCCATTCGGGGGTTGGCTTTTACACCAACAACAGAATTGAACCAGTTTACATAACGGTCACGGCCATCCGGATTAATACATGGATCAAGAACCACCACTGTATTCTTCAGCCACTCTTTTGTTTTTGTATTCGCCGGATCAACCAAAGCGAATACAGTGAGCATAGCTGCTTCGCTCGATGAAGTTTCATTTCCATGCACATTATAACTCATCCACACTATGGCAGGCGCATTTTCATTGGGGGCCATTTTGTCTTTAGCAAGATTGGCGAGGCGGAGATTATTGATGCGGATATTCTCCAGGCTATTGATGTTTTCTTCAGTTGAAACAAATGCAACCATTAGCGGCCGACCCTCGTTGGTTTGACCGTACTGTTGCAGTTTTACATTTTTTGGAGCATTGGCCGCCACTTGCTGGAAATAGCTCACTACCTTCCAGTGCGGAGTATAGCGGGTGCCCACTTTATAACCAAGAAATTGCTCAGGACTTTGTACTTGTGCAAACGAACTGAAAGCAATGCAAACAGCAATTGAAAGAGAAAGAATTTTGTTCATGGTTTGATTTGAGTTGCCGAAAATAAAAAAAGCGACCAACATTTCGTCAGCCGCTTATCATACAGTTGGTTTAAACTCTTTCGAAGTTAAGCTGAGTTTCAATATTAAAAATTAATTTCGGAAAAAAATATTCATGAGATACTTGTTGCTTTTGGTCATTCTCTTTCTATCTGTGCAGCTTACAGCGCAGATCAACCCTTTTTCCTACAGCATTCAAAAAAAAGTTGAATGTACCAATGCTGCAGTGGTAAGCGCCCATCCGCTTGCCAGTAAAGTGGGTGTGCACATAATGAAACAGGGCGGCAATGCATTTGATGCTGCCATTGCTACTCAATTAGCATTAGCTGTGGTATATCCTGGTGCCGGCAATATTGGTGGGGGTGGTTTTTTAATAGCATATACTGGTAAGGGAAAAAGTATAGCACTTGATTACAGGGAAAAAGCTCCGGCTGCTGCAAGCAGGGATATGTATCTCGATACAAATGGAAATGCACAAACCAACCTCAGCCAGTCTGGGCATTTAGCCAGTGGCGTACCGGGCACTGTTGCAGGTTTATTTACAACACATCAATACGCAAAGCTTCCTTTTAAAATATTAATACAACCGGCAATTGAACTGGCAGAAAAAGGTTTTGTGATAACTGAAGCTGAGGCAAGAAGTTTAAATGCAACATTCGGTGCATTTGTACAATACAATACCAAAGCACCTGCCTTTATTAAATATGGCGGATGGAAAGCGGGTGATACATTGGTGCAGAAAGAT
>JAYUTS010000014.1:0-4571 GCA_043754995.1 Chitinophagaceae bacterium | reverse complement strand
CAGTTGGGCCAAGACCACCTGTTATTAAAACAACCGGCGAATGTTTCGCTTCTTCATCTAAGGCCTGCCAGATATCTTCTCTTGTATCACCCACAGCTACACGACGTTTTACCCAAACTCCAATTTTATTTAACTCCTGTGCCATCCATGCACTGTTGGTATCAATAGTTTGTCCAATTAAAAGCTCATCTCCAATAGTTATGATGGAAGCAACTGTTTTTTGATCTGTCATAATGATTATATGCCGGTTCCTTTGTAAATATCAGAAAGGAAAAGTTGATAATTGATTGTTTGAATAAAAACGGAAGGATCACTTTCACTGATATTTTCCAGGTTCCAGCTTCCATTTGGTTCTTTTCTTACAACATGTATTAACCTTTTAGCTGTATCAACCATAAAATATTCCTGCAGGCTTGGAATTTCTTTATAGTAAAATAATTTTCTGCCTTTATCTATACTTCTTGTAGATGGTGAAAGGATTTCAAAGATAACGGATGGATTAAGCAGGGTATCAAATTGATCATCTTCCAGTTCTTCTTTATCACAATAAATCAATACATCAGGATACATGTATGAATCATGAGAAGGAGGGGAAACTCTCATGTTTTCTGCAAGGACTGTACAATCTTTATCTTTCAGGAAAGTCCCTAGACTGACAATTAAATTTGTTGCAATTTTTCCATGCTTTAAACTTGCTCCGCTCATTGCATACACCTGTCCATCAAAATACTCATGTTTGGTATCTGATGCCCTTTCCATTTCCAGATATTCCTGCGGCGAAATAAAATTGTATTTGGGAGCAGCTTCCTGTACTATGTTTTCCATGCATTAAAGTTAATTTAAATCATACAGCAGCACAAGGTCTTTTATTTGGGATCATTAAAAAAAGGAGTCAGGTGTTTTGACAGTTCCTGGGGCATTATAGTTCTTGCCATCGTTTTGGAATCAAGAAAATACAAAACAATTCTACCCACAGTTAAGAGCTTGCCGGCTTCATTATATACTTCATGATGAAACTCAATTCTGTGATTGGTTGGTAACTCTCTTAATTGTGTTTTAATGGTGAGCAGGTCGTCATAAAGAGCAGGACGTAAAAATTTGGTATGCAGCTCAACGATGGGCATTACAATTCCCATTTCTTCCATTTCTTTATAAGTAATACCCATGTCCCGGATGGCTTCACTCCTTGCCACTTCAAAATACTGAGCGTAGTTACCATGATACACCACATTCATCTGATCTGTTTCTGAATAACGCACCCTTATTGTTGTTGTACTGTTAAACATAGCTCTATCATTTATTCATTATCCCATCCACACTTATTTTTCCGGGTCCGCATAAAAGAATAGCAAGAAAGCCGGAAAGATACACAGCCGGCAATTCTCCTTTATCAAACAAATTGCCATTCCCTGAAATAAAGAAAGCATAACCCATGGTAATTATGAGCGGAATAACTGTAAAACGGGTGAACAGACCAAGTACAATAAAAATTGCACAAAAGAACTCAGCAAACACAACCAGTACAAGTGTTGTGGTGCTGCCAATTCCAAACAGGTTCACAAAGGAATCTTTCTTATCAGCAAAATGCACCAGCTTGCCATAGCCATAGTTCACACACATGGTAAGCCCAAGAATCAAACGCAGCAATAAGAACGAAATGTTAAATGCAGTTGCAGAATACTTAACAGATAATAACCTCTTCATTTGTTTGGGTTTGAAATGCGAAATTAACGCAACACAAACTTTTATCCACAAAAAACTGGAACGGTGTTTGAAAGAAAAGGAGAGATTACCTTTAACCAATCAAGACACTTTAAGAAAACGGTTAAAATATTTACTCAAGATGAACGTTAACCCGCCAATGAACAGTCGAATCACTTACATTCTTTTCGTTCTTTTTTCCTGTTTTACGTTGCAGGTTACTGCGCAATCTACTTCCATTAATCATGATCCTGAACTGAAGTTTAAACAGGCGCAGGAATATTTCATGAACGATCAGTACAGCCTTGCAATGCCCTTATTAAGGGAATTAAAACAGGAAGTAGAAACATCAACTATTCTCAATCATTCCATACAAGTGCAGGAAATTGATTTTTATCTGCTTGCCTGTGGCTTGCAGCAAAATGATGAACGATCAATTATGCCCAGCCGTGAGTTTATAATGGTGGTACACAATATGCCCCGTACCCAACAGTTGAGTTTTCACCTGGCCAATTATTATTTCCGTAAGCAACAGTTTGCTGATGCACTTGAATTTTATGAAAAAACCGGGATCGCCAGTTTAAATAATGAACAGATCTCTGAAGCAAAATTCAGGATGGCTTATGCTTATTTTCATCTCAAACGTTTTCAGCAGGCCAAACCATTGTTCAATACCATCAGGCAATTACCGATGGATCCGCATTATTTAGATGCGAATTACTATTATGGTTTCCTGGCCTATGGAGATAAAGAATTCAATGCAGCGTTGAACTCTTTTGAAAAAGTACAGAACCACCCTGAGTATGGTAAGATTGTTCCGTTTTATATTGCTTCTATTTATTATTTCCGTGGCGAAAAAGAGAAGGCTATCCGGATTGCAGAAGAAGCTGTTAAGCGACCCAATATTTTATATGATCTTGAAATGAAACAATTATTGGGTCATGCTTATTTTGAAAAGAAGGATTATAAGAAAGCAATGCCCTTACTGGAAGAATATGTAAGCAAAGCTGATAAGGTAACACGACAGGACCTGTATGAACTGAGTTACAGTTATTATCAAAACAATCAACTCAATAAAGCAATTGAAGGGTTTAAACAATTAAGCGGCAGCGAAGATTCATTGAGCCAGAGTGCCATGTATTTATTGGGTGATGCGTATTTAAAAACCAATCAGAAAGAAAATGCAAGAAACGCTTTTGCTTTTTGTGCAGCCAACAGCAGCAACCAGCAGCAGCGTGAAGTTTCGTTGTTCAACTACGCCAAACTTTCTTACGAACTCGGTTACCAGGGTGTGGCCATCAGTGAGTTCAAACGGTTTTTAAAAGAATATCCCGGAAGCACCTATACAACAGAAGCAAAAGAATTATTAGTGGGGTTGCTGGCAGGAACAAGCAATTATAAAGATGCTATTACATTAATCGAATCACTGGAATACGCATCTGAATCAACTAAGAAATTATATCCACGAATATTATATGGCCGTGCTGCTGAACTGATCAATGATGGCCAGCTCAACAAAGCCGATGAATTGTTAGATAAGGTTCTGAAAGATCCTTACAATGCGCCTGTACTGGCCCTCACCAATTACTGGAAAGGTGAAATAGCTTACCGCAATGATCGCCTGGATGATGCCATTCGTTTTTACGATCAATTTTTACAAAGCGGTAACCCCGGCATGGGGGAAGCAACTGTGAAAGAAGCCAATTATAATATGGGCTATTGTTATCTCCGGAAAGAAAACTTTATTGTAGCACAGGGATTTTTTCAAAAAGCAGTTGGCCGTATTGCATTAAACGCTGCACCGGTTGACCAGGATGCCTATATCCGTTTGGCAGATTGTTATTACATGCAAAAGAATTACAGGCAGGCATTGAGTATGTATCAACAGTCATTAGATTATTCATGGCCCAGTGCAGATTATGCATTGTACCAAAAAGCAATGTTAACCGGCATCAACAACAGCAAAACAAAAATTGAGCAGCTTACAACATTACAACGTCTTTACCCCAGAAGTTTATTGGTGCCGGATGCTAATATGGAAATTGCAAAAACCTATATGGCCGATGAGCAGTTCCAGGCTGCAATCCCTTTCCTTAACAATGTCATCAATGCTCCGCAGAATACAGGGTTTAAACAAAATGCCCTGTTACAGTTGGGTGTTAGTTATTACAACCTCAATAAAAACGAAGAAGCATTAATCCAGTATAAAAAATTATTACAGCAATACCCCAATAGTGAAGAAGCAGAACTGGCATTGGATAATATCCGTGCTATTTATGTGGAGTTGGGCAGGCCGCAGGATTATGAAGATTTTGTACGCTCTACAGGAAAGAATGTATCTATGAGTGAAGCTGATTCACTGGCTTATGCTGCAGTAGAAATAAAACTCGAAGCAAATGATTGCACAGGAGCTTTGCAACAGATCACCAATTATCTCAATCGTTTCCCCAATGGCGCTAAAGCCATTGATGCACATTATAACCGCAGCGAATGTTATATGCAACGCAAAGACTGGAAAAATGCATTGCCGGGGTATGAATATGTAGCCAGCCAGGGTAACAGCAAGTATGCAGAAAAGAGTGCATTCATTGCAGCCCGTACTTATTATTTTGAATTGCAGGATTATGCAAAAGCTCAACCTAATTATGAAATATTAAGAACAGTTGCAGCAACAGATGAAAACAGACTGGAAGCCTTGCGGGGTTTGTTACGTTGTCATTATCAATTAAAAGAATACAAACAGGCTGCTGATGTTGCAAGAGAATTACTCATTACAAAAGGAATAGGGAATGATGATAAAGCTTTGTCGAATCTTGTAACAGGTCGTAATCATCAAATCAATGGTCAGTTTGATTTGGCTATCCAGGCAT
>JAYUTS010000013.1:0-4577 GCA_043754995.1 Chitinophagaceae bacterium | reverse complement strand
GCATGATGAATACAACAAGCAGGAACAAAATGCTTCTATTCACAAACAGATCAGGAACCTGCGGGTACGCATCAGCATGATCCGCAATATGCAGGCCCTGGGTGTGCTGAGCTTTTTATTGTGTGTGATTTGTATGTACCTGATCTTCCGCAATTATACCACGGCTGCTAATTGGGTTTTTGGGTTCAGTTTAGTAAGCCTGCTGGCCTCCCTCTTTTTTTCAATGATAGAAATTTTTCTTAGTACAAGAGCTATTGATGTTGAGTTAAGCGATATGGAATTCGGCAGACGTAATGTATTTAAACATATTCTTGATACAGAGGATGATGATAAACTATAAAAAACCCATCCGGTAAGAACAGGCTCATCAAAATAGTTTAGAGGGCTTCATCAGTTCTTTCAATCAATAATCAAACTTCTGTGGTTCCGTTGTTTCATAGTCTTCGTTATATCGTACAAAAAAATAGAGATAAATAGTTCGGCTTAACCGCATGATCCAGGGTTGAAGCAGAATGAGCATAACAGAATTCAAACCCAGCCACCAGAATACTTTGTTGTCATCAATAGAAACACCAATCAACACCCACCAGGCCACAAATGTTGCAACTGAAATGGCAACGGTTAACGCATAACTCACATAACCTGTGCCATACCAAAAGCCGGGTTCCATATCAAATTGCTGTTTACATACTTCACATTCTGTATGCATATCAAAAGTATGTTTGAAGTTGTATGCACTGAAGTCTTTAAACAGTTTTCCTCTCCTGCAACGTGGGCAGCTCATGATTAACATGCTCCATAAATAATTTGGCCGGGGCCTGGAAGCACTCATACTGTAAATTTTTTTACAAAGGTAAGTGATAACAAATCCTGTTAAAGTGATTTCTATCACTGAGTCATCTCATTACTGTTAAAACATCATTGAACCGTGGCGGCAATTTTTTTACGTTCACCAATTTGCTGACGCCACATGGCGTAATACAAACCTTTTTCTTCAACCAGGTCGAAATGTGAACCTGTTTCAACCACATCGCCACCTTCCAATACATAAATCCTGTCGGCATGCATAATGGTTGAAAGCCGATGTGCAATTAAGATCGTAATCTGGTTCCGTTGCGATGAAATATCACGGATAGTAGAAGTAATTTCTTCTTCAGTAATTGAATCGAGCGATGAAGTGGCTTCATCAAAAATGAGTAGTCTTGGCTGGCGTAATAAAGCACGGGCAATGGATAAACGTTGTTTTTCACCGCCACTTAATTTCAAACCACCTTCACCAATCATCGTATCTAATCCTTTTTCAGCTCTTGATAATAAACGCTGACAACTGGCTTTGTTCAACACATCTCTCAGTAAATCATCGTCGGCAGCAGGGTTCACAAACAATAAATTTTCTTTAATAGTACCGCTGAACAATTGTGTATCCTGTGTTACAAAACCAATCTGGTTGCGCAGGTCCTCAAAGTTGATGGAGTTTTCATCCATACCATTGTATAAAATACTTCCAACCTGCGGACGATATAAACCTACCAGCAATTTCATTAATGTGGTTTTGCCCGATCCCGATGGACCCACAAAGGCAACGGTTTCACCCACCTTTACATGAAAGCTGATATTAGATATGGCGTTCTGTCCGGCAGTTTGATGTTTAAACGAAACAGTTTTAAACTGCAGTGTTTCAATATTTCCGAGGTGTAAAGGTTTTGCAGGAGTTGATTCAGGTTTCTTTTCCATCAGCTTATGAAAATTGGTGATGGACGCTTCTGCTTCACGATAGGAGAGAAGAATATTACCTATTTCCTGCAAGGGTCCAAACACAAAAAAAGAAAAGATCTGCATCGTTACTAACTGACCGGCATCCATTTTGCCATCATAAATTACCCACATCAGCATAAATAAAATTACCTGCCTTAGTGTATTTACAAAAGTACCCTGTACAAAACTGATGCTGCGGATACGTTTTACTTTGGTTAATTCAAGACCCAGAATTTTAAATGTATTTTGATTCAACCGTGTTACTTCCTGTTCAGTTAAGCCCAGACTTTTTACCAGTTCAATATTACGGAGACTTTCAGTTGTAGCACCTGCCAGTTGAGTGGTTTGTGCAACAATTATTTTTTGTACAGCTTTTACTTTTTTACTCAATGCATTTGAAATGATGATGAGTAAAATAATTCCGCCGAAATAAATAAAAGGTAAGGTCCAATGAATAGATGAAGCATAAATGGAAACAATGAAGATGCCGATGATTACAGGAAAAAGAATATTAATAAAAGCAGAAACAAATTTTTCTGTGTCGGTTCTTACTTTGGTTAAGATAGAAAGCGTTTCGCCACTGCGTTGGTCTTCAAAATCCTGGTAAGGAAGTTTCATGGCATGTTGTAATCCATCAGTGAAAACTTTTGTACCGAATTTTTGTGTGGTGAGATTTTGAAAATAATCCTGGAATGCTTTTGCAATACGGCTGATCATGGCAACGCTGATAGAAAGTGTAAGCACAAACAATACACCCGGCTCTTTCCATGTGAAAGAAGTAAAGAATCGGTTCCAGTTAAAATTATGTGTGGGCGGTTTATCGATACCCTGGTGCTGGTTGGCAAGATTGATGAGCTTACCAAACAAAATAGGATCGATCAAAGAAAAGCCAATGTTAATGGCAGCCAATGCCATTGTAAGTGAAATCAAACTTTTATAAGGCGTAAGATATTTAATGAGAAGTTTCATGCGCTGGTTTTAGCTTTTTGGAATTTGCCACATGTTATTCACCATCAAATTTTCATGCCTTGCTAATAAAATAGCTTAAAAATTTATGGCTCATTTCATATGCTGAATAAAAGGTTGAAGGGGTTCAAAGTTTGAACCATCTTTTAAAAATAAGACAAGTTTGCAGGAAACAGGTTGCCGATTTCTCCGACTAACTGGCATCTCACGACAATAACTGCCACATCCAACTACAGAGCTTTTGTACTGGCAGAGATTAGGGGGTAAATTGATGAACAGCTTTGTATCAAAAAAAATCGGTTCTTTGGAGATATTCTCAGATATGAAGATTACTGGTATAATCATCGTTCGCAATGCTGTGTTGAATGATTTTCCTGTGGTAGAAGCCATCAGTTCCATTTTGCCGATGGTGGATGAAATGATCGTTAGCGTCGATAAAGGTGATGATGATACCGATGGGTTGATTCGCTCTGTTCAGTCGGATAAACTCAAAATTGTTTACTCCACATGGGATATGAGTTTGCGGAAAGGAGGCGTGGTATATGCATTGGAAACCAATAAGGTGATGGACCAGGTATCGGGCAATACGGATTGGATCTTTTATATACAGGCGGATGAAGTGATCCATGAAAAATATCATGCAGTTATCCGGAGTACGGCAGAACGGTATTGCCATGAACAAAAAGTGGATGGGTTATTGTTTCGATACCTGCACTTTTATGCCACCTATGAATATGTAGGCGATAGCCGTAAATGGTACAGGCATGAAGTGCGGTTGATCAAAAACGATAAGACCATTCGTTCATACAGGGATGCACAAGGATTTCGCCGCAACGATAAAAAACTGAATGTGGTACCAGTGGATGCAGAAGTATTTCATTACGGCTGGGTAAAAAGCCCGGAGCAAATGAAACGGAAGCTGAAAAATGTACAACGTTTTTACCATGCTGATGATAAGCAACTGGAAGAATATATGAATGGCCCTGATTTTTTCGACTATAATGAATTTGACTCGCTGCAAAAATTCACTGGTTCACATCCGGTAGTTATGCAGAAACGGATTGCCGCCATACATTGGAATGTAGAGCTGGACATCAACCGTAAGCATGTTCCTTTAAAAGATAAATTTTTACTTTTGCTGGAACAATTGACCGGAAAACGCTTTTTTGAGTTTAAGAACTTCAAAAAAATCAAGTTATAATTGTAGTAATGTGTGAATAAAGTAAAATGGAATGCTCCCTCATCATATCAACTTATAACTGGCCACAGGCACTTGACCTCGTTTTGAAAAGTGTACTACGGCAAAGCATACTGCCGGGCGAAGTAATTATTGCTGATGATGGTTCAATGGATGATACCAAAGCGTTGATTCAACCTTATCAGGCACTATTTCCTGTACCTCTTATACACATGTGGCATACAGATGATGGTTTCAGAAAAACAATTATTCTGAATAAATCTTACAAAGAGGCACATGGCGATTATATCATACAAATAGATGGTGATATTATTCTGCATCCACATTTCATAAGAGATCACCTAAAATACAGAGAAACCGGATATTATATAAAAGGAAGCCGTGGGCGATTGACAAAAGATATAACAGAAAAAATCCTGTTATCAAAAAAAATAGATTTTACGCTTTTTCATCCTGGTATCAAATCAAGATTCAATGCAACCCGTTTGCCCTTTGCCTCGAAATTTCTTTACGGAAAAGGAAACAATTCACGAAAAGTGAAGGGCTGTAACTTTGCTCTTTGGAAAAGTGATTTTGTTGCAGTGAATGGCTATAATAACGATGTGTGCGGTTGGGGGCATGAAGATATAGAGCTTGCAGCACGACTTGTTAATTACGG
>JAYUTS010000012.1:0-2087 GCA_043754995.1 Chitinophagaceae bacterium | reverse complement strand
TCCGGAACATCACCAGCTTGCAAATCCGTCATGCCACGGTTTTCACGAAGTGTATTTAAATATCCCAATCCACCACCGGCTAATTTTTTTGCTTCGGCAGCGATGAGGTACAATTCCGCAATGCGTAAAATGTATGCAGGATTATCCTTTGTAACTTCTCCACGATATTTTTGTGTTCTTCCATCAGGTAAAATGCTTACATCGTTATCCACAAAATCCAGCAACTCACTTCTTTTATCATCCGTTCTGGCATCAAAAAAATCTTTCATTCCCTGGTTTGCCAGAAAGAAAATTTCTGTACGCAATGCATCCGGCCTTACATAAGTGCTGCCATTAAAAGCACTTTGATTTTGTGCATCAAAACTTAATTCAAAAATAGATTCTGATAAAAGCCTGCCGGAATAAACAGTTGGAAATTTTTCTGCATCCAGTAAAGTATATGTACCATCATCAATTACTGCTGTTGCAAAAGCAGCGGCGTTTGCATAATCTTTTTGATAGAGATAAACCCTGGCCAGCAAACCTTTTACAAATTGTACATTGGCGTATTGTGCTGTGAGGTCTGATCCATCTAATAATGCATCCGCATCATTCAGATCTTTTAATATTGCTGTATAGGATTCTCCAACAGAACTTCTCTGAACAACATCGTAAGCACCCTGTACTTTTAATACAACCGGAATACCATAAGCAGAAGCTGCATCCCAGTGGTAACCAAACATTCTCAATGCATCAAAATGAACCATGCCTCGTATTGCCAGCGTTTGCCCTTTGATAGCTTTTCTTTCATCATCACTTAAATTAACATCGGTGATATTATCAACAGCAGCTAAAATTTCATTGGCATTTGCAATACATTTATACAATGCCAGGTACATTTTTTCTGCATATACATTAGAAGCTGTTACAGCATGTGCACCAATATCATTTAACGCAGGTATGTCATATCCGCCTGCAGTGCAAACATCACTGTTCAGGTCACTCATCAAAGGATAATATGCTCCGTAATAATCTCTCTGTTGCAGGTTGCTGTACAAACCAGTTAATGCAGATCTTAATCCATCTGCATTTTTAAACACCTCATTAGTGGGAACATCTGTAGGGGAATTCACATCTAATTTCTGGCAGGAAAAAAGTAAGCTGCCAGCAATAAAAGAAGCAAGTATATTTTTTATGATCGATTTCATGTTGTTTTCTTTTAAAGATTAGAGGTTCAGGTTAAAGCCAAAAGTAAATGTCCTTGCTGGGGGATATGCTGCGTAATCCACGCCGGCTGTACGGTCTATGTTTCCGCCATTGGAACTTACCTCCGGATCAAAACCTTTATACCCGGTAAAGAGGAAAGCATTCTGCACCTGTGCATATACCCGAAGCCCACTCAAAAATTTATTGATTGTTGACTGAATGTATAGCCCAGGCTGATGGTTCGTATCCTGAAGAACGAAGCATCTTCCACAAACATAGACGAGTTTTCTATATAGTTTTGAGTTACAAACGAAGCCCTTGGAACATCTGTTACATCACCAGGGTTTTTCCATGCATTTAAAACATTGGTACTGTTGTTTGCATACACCTGGTCCAGCCCGCCATCATTACTGTAGCCAAGATTTTCATACACAGGCCTTATTAAATTATATACTTTATTACCCACGCTAAATTGTGCGGCAATTAAGAGGTCAATATTTTTGTATTTAAAATTATTAGTAATGCCGCCATAATAATCAGGCCTTGCATGACCTAATATTTGTGCATCGTTATCATCAATAGTTCCATCTTTGTTAAGGTCTTCAAATGTTGCATCACCGGTTTGCGGATCAACACCATTGAATTTTACGCCCCAAAAACTTCCCACCGTTTCACCCACTTTTAAAATATGTGTTGGGTTCAAGTCATTGAATGCACTCAGCAACTGATCATCAACAGGTGTTTTCAGCAACGTGTTTTTTTGGAAAGTAATGTTGAAGTTGGTGCTCCATTTAAAGTCTTTTGTATTGATATTTCTTGACGTGATGTTAAATTCAAAACCTTTGTCTTCCACTTCACCACCGTTGGTAAGCAATGTTGCAAACCCAGTAGTACCTGCAATG
>JAYUTS010000011.1:0-2094 GCA_043754995.1 Chitinophagaceae bacterium | reverse complement strand
TTCATCGAGTAATTTATCAGCAATGGCATCCATCTCTTTAATTCCATCGCCAATGGTTTTGCCGGGTGCCAATCCTGCACTTACAGTGGCAGCTTTGTAACGGTTAAAATGATACAATGTGGGTGGTGTGGTTTCTTCCACAAAACTTACAAACTGATCAATGGAAATCATTTGTCCAGAGGCATTACGAATAAATAAATTTTTCAAATCAGTTGGAGCATCACGGTCGTTGCGTAATACCTGGCCTATCACCTGGTATTGTTTCCCTTCTTTTATAAAATAACCAAGCCTTCGGTTACTCAATGATAATTGCAGCATTTCAGAAATATCAGTTACGCTTACACCCAACTCACTTGCTTTGATTCGATCAATGTTTAAACGCAATTCAGGTTTATTAAATTTAAGATCTGCATCTACGCCTGCAAACACAGGGTTCTTATTGGCCTCTTCTAAAAATTCAGGCAGCATTTCTTTGAGTTTCTCAAAATTATTATTCTGCAATACAAACTGAACTGGCAAACCACCGCGGCGGTTGACTGAAATGGTTTGTTCCTGGATGGCAAAAGCTCTTCCTTCATTAAATCTTGGAAGATTACGGGTAATCATATCAACAATTTCCTGTTGTGATCGTTCACGTTCATTAGGTGGAGTTAAAAGTGAACGGACAAAACCGCTGTTCACAGAACCTGTTCCTGTAAAACCCGGTGCAGTAACGGAGATGAGTACCTTACTTTCCGGCACACTGTCCATCACCAGCTTCACCAGTTTGTCAATGTATTGATCCATTGCATCATAACTTGTTCCTTCAGGCGCACTTACCTGTAAACGAAACTGGCTGCGGTCTTCCATTGGTGCCAGTTCACTTTGTAAACTGCCGCCAATAAAATAAATCATGGCAAAACAAACTCCAATAATTATTAACGCAATCCATCTTGCTTTCATGAATGCATGTAATAAGCGGTTGTATCCATTTTCCATGCCGGTAAAAAATGGTTCAGTTACACGGTAAAACCAACCATGCGAATGCCCGCCTTTTCTTGTAAGATAAACGTTGAGTACAGGGGTTAAGGTTAAGGATACAAAAGCTGAAATCAATACGGCACCGGCCACCACAATACCAAACTCACGGAACAATCGCCCTACAAAACCTTCTAAGAAAATGATAGGAAGAAATACCACCGCCAATGTGATGGATGTAGCAATAACGGCAAAATAAATTTCTTTGGAACCTTCACGGGCAGCTTTGTATTTATCCATGCCCTGTTCCATTTTCTTAAAAATGTTTTCGGTTACCACAATACCATCATCCACCACCAATCCTGTTGCCAGTACAATAGCCAGCAGTGTCAGTACATTGATGGTAAACCCTGAAAAGTACATGATAAAAAATGCACCAATCAATGAAACAGGAATGTCAATCAAAGGCCTGATGGCAACCAGCCAGTCACGGAAGAATAAAAAGATGATGAGTACAACCAAGCCAAATGCAAGCATCAATGTTTCCTTTACTTCTGAAATGGATTTGCGTACGAACTGTGTTTGATCTAAACCAATATCTAATTTAATATCAGCAGGCACTTCTTTTTTGATCTGCTCATATCGTTTATAAAATTCATCAGCAATAGCTATATAATTGCTGCCGGGCTGAGGAACAATGGCCAATGCAATCATGGGAATGCCACTTTCCTTTAATACGCTTTCTTCGTTTTCTGGCCCAAGGATAGCATACCCAATATCATTCAACTTAATATCCCTGCCGCCAATATTTTTTATAATGAGGTTGTTGAAATCTTCTTCGGTATTCAATCGTCCGAATGTTCTTACAGTCAATTCAGTTGTATTGCCTGAAATTTTTCCTGATGGCAGTTCAATGTTTTCACGCAGCAATGCATTTTGTACATCTTTGGCAGTTAAACTGTATGCCAATAATTTTTCAGGTTGAAACCAAATACGCATCGCATATTTTTTTTCACCCCATATCATAACATTACTTACACCAGGTATAGTTTGAATCCGTTCCAGTAAATTATTGGTTGCATATTCGGTAACCTGTAAAGGATTGCGGCTCTCGCTCTGTATGGTCATGGAGAGGAT
>JAYUTS010000010.1:0-2097 GCA_043754995.1 Chitinophagaceae bacterium | reverse complement strand
CAGCCGCAACAACACCTGCTGTTGTACACATCAAAACAAAAACAAATCCTACTCAAACAAATAATCAGCAAAAAAAACGCAGTCCGTTTGGTGATATGTTTGGCGATGATTTTTTTGACGACTTTTTTGGCGGACCAAATTCTACCCGTCCGCAAATGGCAAGCGGCAGTGGTGTATTTGTTTCAGGTGATGGTTATATTGTTACCAACAACCATGTAGTGGATGGAGCAGATGAAGTAACAGTTACGCTGCACAACAAAAAACAATACAAAGCTAAAGTTCTTGCTACAGATGCTAATACTGATCTTGCAGTACTTAAAATTGAAGGCAGTGGTTTTCCTTATCTTTTGTATGGTAATTCAGATGAAGTAAAAGTTGGTCAGTGGGTATTAGCAGTTGGTTATCCGTTAACGTTGGAAACAACTGTTACAGCAGGTATTGTAAGTGCCAAGTTTCGTTTCTTAGGAATCAATCAGCGTAAAGCAGGGCGTAATGCAAATGTGGTTGAAAGTTTTATTCAAACTGATGCAGCCGTAAACCAGGGTAACAGTGGCGGTGCATTGGTAAACACAAATGGACAATTGATTGGGATCAATGCAGCCATTGCATCACCAACCGGTTCTTATGCAGGTTATTCATATGCTATCCCTGTTAATATTGTAAAAAAAGTTATTGATGACCTGATTAAATTCGGTACAGTGCAAAGAGCTTTCCTCGGTATTCGTCCTGAAGCAAATGGTGATGAAGGTACTGATTCACAGATCAAAGAAGGCGATGGTGTTGTAGTTGGTGAAGTAATGAGTAAAAGTGCAGCCGAAGAAGCTGGATTGAAGAAAGGTGATAAGATCATTAAACTTGAAAACAAATCAGTAGCAACCTGGGCTGAGTTGGTTGGAACTGTTGCAAGTTATCGTCCGGGGCAAAAATTAGCTGTTACCTATTTACGTTCAGGAAAAGAAAGTACAACTACACTTACGTTGAAAAACAGTTCAGGCAATACAGAAATTGTAAAAACATCAGTGCTTGATAAATTAGGAGCAGAGTTTGAAACACTCTCTTCTGCTAAAGCAAAAGAATATGGTGTTGAGGGTGGTGTTTCTGTAAAATCATTAACCGATGGTTTAATAGCAGATCAAACAACAATTAAAAAAGGATTTATCATTGTGCGTGCAGGTGGAAAAGCTGTTAAAACAGTTGATGATTTGAAACTTGCAATTGATAATGCAGGCAATAGCATAATCATTGAAGGTATTTATCCCGGATATGAAGGTGTTTATCAATACGCCATCAACGATCTTAAAAATGAACCTGAGCCATAAAAGCAAATTGAAAATGAAATAATAAAAAAGTCCTCCCTTACCGGAGGATTTTTTTTATTTGACCATAATTTTATAACTCCAGGGATCAATTGTAAAACTATCTGATATATTTTTAGTTCTTCCAGTAAAAACATTTTCAAACTCTCCTCTTACACGCAAATCATGCAAGTGGTAATTGATTTTTTTATCAGAAAAATTCAATGTCACAATTATTTCTTTGTCCTTGTTTTTTCTTACAAAGCAAAACAATTGATTGGGATGATCAGTAGCAATACGCCAGGTAATAACATCTTTATGCCCGCTTAACAGAGCCGGGTGTTGTTTCCGTAGTTTAAACAGCTTCGCATAAAACTTGTGCAGTGCCGGTTTATCTGTCCATTCAATTTCATCTTTATCAAAAAAATGAAGACGTTTTTTATTTATTTGTTCCTGCCCGCTGTAAATAAGTGGTATGCCATTCCATGTGCAGCAGAACACGGCTAAGGGTATGGCCATTTCCCCATATTTTTCATACTCACTTCCGTTCCAGCTATTTTCATCATGATTAGTGGTGAAGAATGAACGAATGTGCTGAAAGGGTTGTTTGTGCTGATATCCGTTTAATGCTTTATCCAGCTCAACAATAGGCAGGTGCTTTTTGTAAAACTCTTCTGTTATATGCATCCAATGCCAGCTATAACTTACATCAAATACATGAGCAAATGGTTCATCGTTCCACTGATCAAATTCACCAAGCCAGAATAATTTTCTCAGTTGATCAAGTTCAGTCCTTGCTTCT
>JAYUTS010000009.1:0-2097 GCA_043754995.1 Chitinophagaceae bacterium | reverse complement strand
CATCAGCATACAGGTCAACCTGCTGCCAGTATTGTGAACATTGCTTTCCCGTTAATTCAAGCAATTCCTTTAATACATGTACACTTAAGCGTTTGGTTGCTTTTACCCAATCTGCATTCAATTGGTTGAGATAAGCTACAAGATCTGTGTAACTGCTGATCTCTCTGTCTGGTTGTATTGAATGTTGATCTCTTGCGA
Source organism: Chitinophagaceae bacterium (assembly GCA_043754995.1). Lineage (GTDB taxonomy): Bacteria > Bacteroidota > Bacteroidia > Chitinophagales > Chitinophagaceae > Lacibacter. The sequence goes on along the minus strand of JAYUTS010000009.1, from coordinate 1,899 downwards.
ATGAAAGTGTACGGAAGTTCGTATCTAACAAATGCGCAGCAATATCTTTTACCGTCCACAGTTTTGCAATGGTTGGCATGTTCCATTCATCAGTTGTTAATGATCGCAATAAACTGATGAGTTGTTCATCAAGGATCGGGAACAGATGTGCAGTATGGATGATTTGTTGTGTTTCCATTACTGGTTCGTGAGGGTTACCATTTCAATAATGCGCTGGCCCATGTAAACCCGCTTCCAAATGCTGCAAGACAAACCAAGTCGCCTTCTTTTATTTTTCCCTCTTCCCATGCTTCGCATAAGGCAATAGGAACAGATGCGGCAGTAGTGTTTCCATATTTTTGAATATTATTATACACCTGGTCATCCCTCAACTTTAATTTGTGTTGTACGAATTGTGCTATACGCAAATTTGCCTGGTGTGGGATTAGTAATGTTAGATCTGATGGCTGATAGTTATTTGTTGCCAGTGCTTCCATAATTACTTCCGGAAATTTTACCACGGCTGTTTTAAAAACTGCAGGGCCATCCATATTGGGAAAATTTTCTCCCTTATCAATCATTGCATGGCTCATAAACATATCCGCCACTGCTGAATCGTTAAAACTTGCAGCATTCGCTTTCCAATGATTGGCATGTGTACCGGGATTGTACATGGCCAAAATTTCTGCTTCAGTACCATCGCTGTGTAAATGTGTGCTGAGAATGCCACGGTTTGCATCTTCTGTTGGTTGAAGAACAATGGCACCTGCACCATCTCCAAAAATAACGCTGATGTTTCTGCCCCTGGTGGTAAGATCCAAACCAAAAGAATGTTTCTCAGCCCCAACCACCAGGATATTTTTATACATGCCGCTTTTGATAAACTGATCAGCAACAGAAACTGCATATACAAAACCACTGCATTGATTACGAATATCCAATGCGCCAACCTGTTTCATTTGCATGGCTCTTTGCAATAAAACACCACAACCGGGAAAATAATAATCGGGGCTCAATGTAGCAAACACAATAAAATCAATATCTGCTGCTGTAATACCAGCTCTTTCAATAGCTGTTTTAGCTGCCTCAACTCCCATTGTTGTGGTTGTTTCTTCAGTTCGATGTGCATAGCGTCTTTCTTTAATACCAGTACGTTCCTGAATCCATTCATCAGTTGTTTCCATATATTGTGTGAGGTCTTTGTTGGTTACAACCTGAGTTGGAACATACATTCCAATCCCGGCAATTATACTCCGAATCATAATGCAAGCATTTAGAAAAGAAAGTTAGCAAATAGAACTGAAATGCAACGGTTGTTGCTGAAACGGTTGAAAAAGCCAGTTAATAAGAAGCGGATCAGTTTTGCGTATTTAGCTCCTGGGGGGCTTCGGGTTCCGGAGTTTTAGCTGTTCTTAACATGTAATTGTCGTTATGCTCAAGTTGAATTCCTTCTGGAAAAATACAATCATTGTCGAACCTTAAAGCATTTGCAAAATCTTCCTGATGCAATCCCGTACAATTATGAAATGATGTTTCCCTGAAATCTGCAATATGAAAAGTGCAGTTTTCAAACTCGATACCCTCAAACCTGACATTCGTAAATTTTACTTTGCTGAAATGAATATTTTTCATTTTTATTTTTTCAAATACAGTGTTCAACAGGGTTGAGTCATCAAATACACTGTCTGTAAAAGTCAGGTTGCTGAAAACGGCATCATCAAACTTAACACCTGGAAAATTTGTTTTCACCATCCGTCCGTTCCTGAAAGAAGATTCATTGATCTGCGATCCGCTGAACGAGTTTGAATATGAATCAATATGATCGAACTCGACTTTTACAAACACTGCGTTTCCAAATGCACTCCTTTCAATAAACGAACTGGTGGCTTTCACTTCTGCCATATATACAAAGTTGAAATC
>JAYUTS010000008.1:0-2100 GCA_043754995.1 Chitinophagaceae bacterium | reverse complement strand
GTTTCAATTATTGCAATACCAATTTTGTATTGCTGGCTTTGATTATTGAAAAAGTTTCAGGAAAAACATACGCTGATTACCTGCAACAAATATTTTTTACACCGCTGCAAATGAACCATACAAAAGTGTTCGACTGGAATGATTCAGCAACCGTTACGCCTTCTTATATGTGGAACGGAACACGGGAAGCATTTACGCATCTTGATTTAACCTATGGCGATAAAAATATTTACAGCACCGTCACCGATCTGTTGAAATGGGATCAGGTAATGTACGGCACACAGTTGTTTAAACAGGCAACACTCGACTCAGCATTTCAACCTTACAGTTTTGAAAAACCGGGCATTCATAATTATGGATTGGGCTGGAGAATGTACACATTGCCAAATGATAAAAAGATCATTTATCACAATGGATGGTGGCATGGAAATAATTCAACTTTCTATCGTGTTGTAACGGATTCAATCACCATTATTATTTTAGGGAATAAATTCAACCGAAACATTTATCGGGTAAAGCCATTGATTGAAGCACTCACCCCGCTGCGCTTCAGTTACGATAGCGAGGAACAATAAATGAAGGTTTTAAACTCAGGCAAGAGTCTATTCAGGAAATGAATGTTTCTTATTGGGCAATAAATTTTCTCTGCTCCATTCAATCTTTTGTACAAATGCACGCTGGCGAACAGTGCAATCAGTAATCATACAATGCTGGCAGCTTGATTCAATACAGGGATCGGTATGAATAAAAAACTCAATGCTTCCTTTTTGATATTGTTCATTCATTAATTGATCTAAACTTGATATTTCACGGTGCACTTGCTCCAGTGAAAAATAATAAGGCATGGTAACATGGCAATCTACATGATAAAAATGTCCGTACCGTTGTACCCGCAGGTTATGCATATCAATCCAGGCAGGGTGGCGATATTGTTTTAATATACTTACCAACTCATCCACCACCTGCATATCTACTTCATCCATCAAACCACGAACCGATTTATTCATCAGTTTAAATCCGGTAAAAATGATAATAGATGCTGCAACAGCAGAAGCAACAGGATCAATCCATGTATAACCGGTGAACAGGATCAGTACAATTGCAATGATAACACCGATGCTGGTATAACTGTCGCTTAAAATATGTTTGCCGTTTCCTTTTAATGTAAGACTGTTATATTGTTTTCCTTTTTGCAGCAGAAAATAACCCAGCAGAAAATTTGCTATTCCTCCTGCGGCTGTAAGCCATGCACCGGTATTGAGGTCATACACCGGCATTGGATTTAAAAAGAAAATAATGGCTTGAATTAAAATGGCGAAACCAGCAATAAGAATCAAGGCTCCTTCAAAACCGATAGAAAAAAATTCAATCTTGCCATGCCCGTAGGGATGTTCTTTATCCCTGGGTTTATTTGATAAATAAATACTGTACCACGCAAATGCAGAAGCAACAACATTGATAATTGATTCCAATGCATCCGAAAGAATTACAAGGGAATGAGTAATGAAATAGGCAGCAAACTTAATTCCACAGATAATGGTGCTGATGATGAAAGATAACCTGATAAATGACAATTCTTTCTTATCCAAAATAATGATGATTTATGCAGCGAATATATTTACTCTTCCTGTTTAAGCGCACAAATACAACTGATGAAATAAAAACCGCTCATCAGCACAAATGTTTACTCAACATAAAAGCAGCTTAGATGGAAAACTAATTGTCTTTTTTCAGTCATAATTTCCTAATTTGCCTCTACCAAACTTAATCATGATTATGAGAAAAATTCAACGCTTGCTGGCTGCATGGCTATGTGTTATTATCAGCATGTCAGCCATTGCTCAAGATCAAACAATCAGTGGTACTATTCGGGATGCGGCAGATAATTCACCACTGCCAGGTGTTTCTGTACGTATTAAAGGATCCCGAACCGGAACCACAACGAACTCCAGCGGATCATTCAGCATTAAAGCCCAGAAAGGACAGGTACTTGTGTTTTCATTTTTAGGTTTTAAACCGGTTGAAGTAACTGTGGGAGATAATACATCAATCAACTTAAATCTTGTTGAATCTGCAGATAGGCAGCAGTTGAGCGAAGTA
>JAYUTS010000007.1:0-4613 GCA_043754995.1 Chitinophagaceae bacterium | reverse complement strand
AATTCAGGAAAAAAACAGGAATTCCTGTTTTACTCAATACATCCTTTAATGAAAACGAACCCATTGTTAATTCACCTGCGGAGGCGTTGGATTGTTTTCTTCGTACGCAGATGGATATGTTAGTGATGGAAAATATTATTGTTGAACGATAAAATGAAAGTGTCCATCATCACTGTTGTTTATAATCGTGAAAAAACAATTGAACGTGCCATTCAATCGGTTTTGAATCAATCATACAAAAACATTGAGTATATCATTATTGATGGTTCATCAACTGATGGTACCATGGAGATAGTGAATCAATATAAAGAGCAGCTTGCAGTAATTGTTTCAGAAAAAGATAAAGGCATGTATGATGCATTGAACAAAGGCATCGGGCTTGCAACAGGTGATGTGGTAGGTCTTTTACATGCTGATGATGTATTTGCAACAACTGATACCATTCAGATCATTGTTGATCAAATGCTGCAGGCCCCCTACATTGATGCGGTGTATGGCGATGTTGGTTTTGTACATGAAGAACAACCCGATCAGATCGTTCGTTATTATTCTTCTGCTATTTTTAATACCCATTTATTCAAGTGGGGATTTATGCCTGCACATCCAACTTTTTTCTGCTATAAAAAATATTTTGATCTCTACGGAATGTACAGAACCGATCTTGAGATTGCAGCCGATTTTGATCTGCTGGTCCGTTATCTTCGCAAATACAGATTGAATACGTTTTATATACCCCGGATGCTGGTAAAAATGAACATGGGTGGAAAAAGTACAAGAGGAATCAGCAGTACCATTCAAATTAATAAAGAAATCAAACAAATATTAAAGGAACAGAAAATGCCTTCCAGCTATCTGCGTTTATATGCCAGATATTTTCTTAAAGTGCAGGAGTTCTGGAAGAAGAAAAAGCAACAATAAATTATGAAGAAAGCATTAATTACCGGTATTACCGGACAGGACGGAGCCTATCTCTCCGATCTTCTTTTGCGAAAAGGATATGAAGTGCATGGTATTAAACGAAGAACTTCTTTGTTCAATACAGATCGTATAGATCATTTGTATGAAGATCCGCATATTGATAACCGTCATTTTGTGTTGCATTATGGCGATTTAACCGACAGTTCGAATCTCATCCGCATCATCCAGGAAGTACAGCCCGATGAAATTTATAACCTCGGTGCCATGAGTCATGTAAAAGTAAGTTTTGATATTCCGGAATATACAGCTAATACAGATGGAATCGGCACACTCCGTATTTTAGAGGCGGTACGGTTATTGGGACTCTCTGCAAAAACAAAAATTTACCAGGCTTCCACCTCTGAATTATATGGGTTGGTACAGGAAGTACCGCAATCAGAAAGAACACCGTTCTATCCACGATCGCCGTATGCTGTTGCAAAAATGTATGGCTTCTGGATTACGGTGAACTATCGTGAAGCATACAACATGTTTGCGTGTAATGGAATTTTATTCAACCATGAATCGCCTTTGCGGGGTGAAACTTTTGTAACAAGAAAAATTACAAGAGCAGTTGCAAAAATTGCATTGGGTATGCAGGATAAATTGTGGTTGGGAAACATGAATGCCAAAAGAGACTGGGGTCATGCCAAAGATTATGTAGAAGCTATGTGGCTCATGCTGCAACAGGAAAAGCCTGAAGATTTTGTAATTGCAACAGGTGTTACTACAGAAGTAAGAGAGTTTGTACGGTTGGCTTTTGCTGAGGTTGGAATTGAACTTGAATTTAAAGGTACAGATGAACATGAACTTGGAATAGTAAAATCGGCTTCCGATCCAAACTATCCAATTGCAATCGGTACAGAAGTTGTTGCAGTTGATCCAAGGTATTTTCGTCCAACAGAAGTGGAGTTGCTGATAGGAGATCCTGCAAAAGCCAATGTAAAATTAGGATGGAAACCAAAATATGATTTAAAGGGATTGGTACAGGAAATGGTTGCTGCCGATGTTGATATTTTCAAAAAAGAAAAATTGTTGAAAGACAGCGGATTTAAAATTAAAAATCAATTTGAATAATGGAGCAGGGAGCAAAAATATATGTGGCAGGTCATCGTGGAATGGTGGGGTCGGCTATTGTAAGAAAATTAGAACAGGAAGGGTTTTCGAATTTTGTGTTTCGTACTTCAGCCGAGCTGGATCTACGAAACCAGGAATCAACAGAAGCATTTTTTAAAGAACAGAAACCTGATTATGTTTTTTTAGCTGCAGCAAAAGTGGGCGGCATTGTTGCCAACAATACGTATCGGGGGGAGTTTTTGTATGACAACCTCATGATTCAGAACAATGTGATTCATTCTGCCTGGAAAAACAGTGTGAGCAAACTGTTGTTCCTTGGTTCTTCCTGTATTTATCCAAAGTATGCTGAGCAACCGATTAAAGAAGACTCGTTGCTCACCGGGATATTGGAGCCTACCAATGAACCTTATGCCATCGCAAAAATTGCAGGTTTAAAATTGTGCGAAGCATACCGGAGCCAGTATGGCGTTCATTTTATTTCAGTAATGCCAACGAATCTCTATGGTCCTAATGATAATTATGATTTGCAAAACTCACATGTACTGCCTGCCCTGTTACGTAAAATGATTGTAGCAAAGAGAAACAATCAACCGTATGTTGAAATTTGGGGAACAGGTACGCCACGCCGTGAGTTTTTGCATGTAGATGATCTGGCTGATGCCTGTTATTTTATTATGCATTCTTATCAGGGAAATGATTCGCTGAACATTGGTACAGGTGAAGATGTGTCTATTAAAGAACTGGCAGAATTAATAAAACAAATTGTTGGTTTTGAAGGCGAGCTGAATTTCAATACGGAAAAACCAGATGGTACTCCCCGTAAATTACTGGATGTTTCAAAGCTGGAGCGTTTAGGCTGGAAGGCACAGATCGGTTTGCAACAGGGTATTGAAAAAGTGTGCCAGGAAATCATGTCACTTCCATTTTCATAATGTTTGGATTATTTAAAAAGAAGAAAACAGAAACGCCTGCATCAACCCATGCTGATTACAGCGGGTTGAAAGTTGATATGCATTCGCACCTGTTGCCGGGTATTGATGATGGCTCGCCCGATGCAGTAACTTCTGTTAGTTACATCAGGGCTATGATGAAGATGGGATACCGAAAATTCATAACAACTCCTCATATTTACCCTGATCTGTATCCCAATACTAGAGAAACCATTTTAGCTGCACATCAAATACTGATGACAAAACTGCAACAGGAAAATATTGATGTTGAAATTATACCGGCAGCAGAATATTTTATTGATGATCTGTTTGCTGACCGGTTAAAACAAAATGAACTCTTGCTCACCCTTCATCAAAACTGGGTATTGGTTGAAGTTTCATTTATGAGTCCGCCACCCGATCTCAATAATATTCTTTTTGACATGATTGTAAAAGGATACCAGCCTGTGTTGGCGCATCCAGAGCGTTACAATTTTTATCATAATAACAAAGAGATTCTTCACCGGTTTAAAGATCAGGGATGTTTGTTGCAGATGAACCTCTTGTCATTAAGCGGTTATTATGGAAGAAGTGTGCAGGAAACAGCACATTATATGGTGCATGAAAAATTAGTTGATTTGATTGGCACCGATCTGCATCATCAGCGTCACCTGGATGCGATGCATCATCCATCATTGATTGCCGATGTACAAAAAGCACTTCACACAAATTCAATTCTTAACTCCACGCTTTAGTGTACCCATTGAACAAACCCCGGCTTTTAATTTTACTCAATCGTCTTTCTGTAGGTGGCCCGGCCATCAATACATTAAGTGCCGCTTCTGTTTTAAGTAATGAGTTTGAAATTTTGTTTCTTGCAGGAGAACCGATGAATGATGAACAGTCGGCAGATTTTTTATTAGAGCAGTACAAGGGATTCAGGGTTGAAAAAATAAAATCATTAAGGCGGTCCATTTTACCGGGTCAGGATATCAGGGCTTATTACCGCATCAAAAAAATAATCAAAAACTTTCGTCCGGATATTATACATACACATGGCGCCAAACCCGGTGTGCTGGGCAGGCTGGCAGCATGGCGATGTAATGTACCGGTGATCATTCATACATTTCACGGCCATGTGTTTCATTCTTATTTCAACCGGTTTATTTCAAAAGGGATCGTTTGGGTTGAACAACTGCTGGCAAAAATTTCAACTGCCATTATTGCCATCAATCAGAAATTAGTAAATGAATTGATTCAGGAATACAGGATTACTGATGCTGAAAAGATCAGGTTGATCAGGCTTGGTGTGGATACAAAGAGTTTTACTGATCATGATGGGGTGAAGCGAAATAAATTCAGAAAACAATTTCAACTTCACGATGATGAAATTGTCATTGGCATCATTGGGCGATTGGTACCGGTAAAACAACATCGTTTATTCATTGAAATAGCGGAGCAGTTAATTCAATCAACAGAAGGTAAACAGCAGTTGAAATTTTTTATCGTTGGTGATGGAGCTGAAAAAAGTAATCTCATCAAACTGTTGCAGCAAAAAAAAATTGCTTATACAAATATTGGTTCGGCTTTTAATCAAACGGCGCAGGTTGTGTTCACCTCATGGTGTAAGGAGATGGACCATGTATATGC
>JAYUTS010000006.1:0-10865 GCA_043754995.1 Chitinophagaceae bacterium | reverse complement strand
GACATCAGTTTTTCGTTATTCACGGAAAGTTTTGGTAAAAGGGTTGCTAACCACTCCCCCTTTTCTTTATCTATCTGTATAGAAATATTTTCTTTTTTTGCAGCAAAGCTGATTTGTAACAATTCCCAATGATTCCCTTTTTTTGATTTGCTGATTATTTCTGTTTTCAAAACTGTTCCCAGAAAAATAATTTTCGCCGCAGGTTTTGAAAGGGTTAACTCTTCCTCTTTTACAATATTTAAAATATGATCTGCTGCAACAGTGGTTTTCGGTACAGGCATTTCAAACCATTTATGTAAAGGATCTTCGAGACATAAGCCCTGCATATAGTTGAATAATGACTTCTTTAAACCAAAACTAAAGCTCTCATGATCGGCTCCGGTTTCATCAATATGCTCCACATCATTATCTGCAAACAGAATGGCCACTTCTTTTGCTTTTTTTACTTTATACTTTTCCGGATTCATGCCAACAGGGCTGTGAGCCGTCATGGCAAACTGATGCCAGAAAGCAGATTGCAAGATCCCTGTTTTAAACATTTGACGAACCATTTCCAACGAATCAATTGTTTCCTGTGCAGTTTGTGTAGGAAAGCCATACATGAGATATGCATGCACCATAATCCCAGCCTGTGTAAAATGTTTGTTGACTCTTGCTACCTGCTCAACTGTTACACCTTTTTCTATCAGTTCCAGCAAACGATCACTGGCTACTTCCAATCCGCCGCTCACGGCAATACAGCCGCTTGCTTTCAAGAGTAAACACAGATCATGGGTGAAACTTTTTTCGAACCGGATATTTGTCCACCAGCTCACTATTAATTTTCGCTTGATGATTTCCAATGCCAATGCCCGCATTAATGCAGGCGGGGCTGCTTCGTCAACAAAATGAAATCCGTTATTACCCGTTTGTGTAATGATAGTTTCCATCCGGTCGCATAATAATTTTGCAGCAATGGGTTCGTAGAGTTTAATATAGTCGAGTGAAATATCGCAGAATGTACACTTACCCCAATAGCAGCCATGCGCCATCGTTAGTTTGTTCCATCTTCCATCGCTCCATAAACTGTGCATGGGGTTCACTACTTCTATTGCCGAGATATATTCATCAAGAAGTAAGTCGCTGTAATCAGGTGTGCCAACTTCAGCTTGTTTATAATCTTTACAACCGGGACTATTGAAATAACTGACTTCCCCGTTTTGAAATAAAAAAGTTCGTTTGAGCCCTGTTTCATTTATTTCAGCACCAATGTATTTCAGCAATTGTTCAATAGGTGCCTCACCATCATCCAATGTAATAAAATCAAAAAACTCAAATACACGTTGATCTTTCAATGAACGCAGTTCTGTATTGGGGAAGCCCCCGCCCATTGTCACCTTTATTCCCGGATGATATTGTTTGATCCATTGGGCACTTCTGAAAGCTGCATATAAATTGCCAGGAAATGGAACAGAGATACAAACAAGCTTTGGTTGAATGCGCTGGAGATGCAATTGCAATCGTTCAATTAAGAGTCCATCAATTAAGGTCAGTGGCTTTTGCAGTTCATGATATAATTCATCAAAGCTGTTAGCACTCCGCCCCAAACGTTCTGCATACCTGCTGAAACCAAAATGTTCATCCACACATTCTTTGATGAGATCAGATAAGTCTTCGAGGTACAAAGTGGCAATATGTTTGGCTTTATCCTGCAGGCCCATGCTGCCAAAGGCCCAGTGAAAATCTGTCAACTCTTTAAAACGACCGGCTTCCGGTAAAAAATTCCTGGCAGCGATTAAATGAGCAATGGTTGGGTTTTTTCCCTGCAAAAACAAAACAGCATGATCAATGCTGTTAATATAATCCTCTTGTAATGCAATCATTCGTTGTGCATTCTCAGAATATGTTTTAGCCCTTTCAATTAACTGAAACAACTGCCGGAGTTTTTTTGCTGAAAACAATTGCAGTGTTACTTCAATACCCAGGTCGGCATGAAAAGAACTGATCTTTTTTGTATTAAGAAATCCTTTTAAATAAGCAGTTGCCGGGTACGGCGTATTTAATTGCGTAAATGGAGGAGTAAATAAAAAGATGGTTGCGTTCAAATGAAATTGCTTGAGCAGCAAAACTATTTATAATTATTTAAAGCTTACGCTTTCCATGTAGACAGTAATTGCTTACCCTCTGCTTTGATGGTAGGATCATCTGCAGCTGTGTTTGGTAATCGCAACATATAATTCAGGATTTCAACCGCCTTTTGCTTTTTATTATTTTTATGATACGCCTTTGCCAACTCCAGGTAATTTAATAGGAAATCAGGGCTGATGGCCCGTACACGTTCATGATAAATAACAGCAGAATCAATTGAGTTTTTTTGCAATCCCCCAAAAAATATTTTTACAGCAGCACGTTCAACCGATGAAAGATTGCTCACTTCATAATGCCATCTTCCAATTACAAACAACGCTTTAAAATTGGCGGGGTTGTAGGCCAAAGCCCTATCAGCATAGGTTTTAATTTCACGTACATATGCTACTTTTTCTTTTCCACTTTTAAGTAAAGACATCCTCGCATATGCAAATGCCATAGCTACGTTTGCATCGCTGTCTTTTGAATTGATTTTTAAAGCACGTTCTGCATAAATTTTTCCGGCTTTGTAAAAATCCATTTGTTTTTCTTTTGTTGGCTGTCTCCTGCCAATGCGGCTGGCCAACTCGCTGCAGCGTATCAATGCGTACAAATGCTGTGGTTGAACTTTGATGACTTCTTTAAACTTTTGATAGGCTTCTTCTTCCTTTAATTGCTTCTCCAGCATGTCAGCCTGTTTCACCAAATCATCAACTGATTGTGAAAAAAGAAATCCCGAGAAAAAAATGGAGAATGATAAAAGGAACAAGAATTTCTTCATGTGATTGGATTAAATGTTTTTTGCAAGGTTATGCCGGTTTTGCCCTCGAAGTTTTCAATAGGTGGCGAACATTTATAAATTTCGACTTTTATTTCTGTAATAACGGGAAAACGTGCCTTAATTGTATCACAAATTTGCTCAGCCAGCATTTCCAGGAGATGGGTTCTTTGTTGCATATGCCGCTTTACAATATCAAATAGCAGCGTATAATCAATGGTTTGGTCAATGGAAGTAATGGCGCCGCCTTGATCATACCACACACTCAAATTTACTTCAAACGGCCCCCCTACCTTTTCTTCATCGGCATATAAACCATGATAAGCATGAAATTTCAACTCTTTTAAATGTACTGCGATCATTTGCCGAAAATAAAAAAGTCCCGCTGTATTAGCGGGACTATTCTTAAAAAGTTGATTTAAACAACCCCTTTGGCAGATAGATAGCGTTCTGCATCCAATGCTGCCATGCAGCCGCTGCCAGCCGCCGTAACGGCCTGCCTGTAAATTTTATCCTGCACATCACCACCTGCAAATACTGCTTCCACATTTGTTTTAGCTGTACCGGGAATGGTTTTGATATAACCTGCATCATCCATCTCAATCCATTCTTTGAAAATACCTGAGTTGGGTTCATGACCAATGGCAACAAAGAAACCCTGCACAGTAATGATTGATTCTTCACCGGTTTGATTATTCTTTATTTTCATACCATCCACTTTCTTATCGCCAAGGATCTCAACTGTTTCGGAGTTCCAGTAAATTTTAATATTGGGCGTTTTCATTACACGATCCTGCATTACTTTACTTGCACGCATAAAATCTTTGCGGATAAGCATGTGGACAGTCGTGCAAAGTTTGCTGAGGTATAATGCTTCTTCTGCCGCAGTATCGCCAGCGCCTACAATACCTACTTCTTTTCCACGAAAGAAAAATCCATCACATACTGCACAGGCACTAACACCATAACCGTTGAGGCGTTCCTCACTTTCAAGACCAAGCCATTTAGCACTGGCGCCTGTGCAAATGATTACACTATCTGCTTCAATGAGTTTTTCATCATCAATCCAAACTTTATGTGGAGTTGAACTGAAATCAACCTTTGTTGCTAATCCAAACCGGATATCAGCGCCCATTCTTGCTGCCTGTTTTTCAAAATCAACCATCATTTCAGGGCCCTGGATACCATCTGCATAACCGGGATAGTTTTCTACTTCGGTTGTGATCGTTAATTGTCCGCCCGGCTGAATACCCTGGTACAAAACCGGTTTCAGATTGGCTCTTGCTGCATAAATAGCAGCTGTATATCCTGCCGGACCTGACCCAATAATTAAACAATGTACTTTTTCTGCTGCTTCCATATTCGTCTTTAAAATAAAAATTAAGTGAACAAATTTAACCCGATCACATCACAATCAATGTAACTCTTATTACAGGAATTATTTTGTGGATAATTATCAGGGAATGATAACTGTTTTAAATTGGTTGGCATAGCCGCCAAAATAACCCAATGCACCGTTGCTGATATTGCCGATGATCTTTGTTGGAGACGAGAAAGGGTTACCGATACTTGAATAGCTATATTCAACAGTTCTCCAGAAATCAAACGTTGCTTTATCAATATTGCTGAACTTAATAGTTACAGTATCGCCTTTTTTAAAATAACCATATTCTTCAAAGTCAAGTTCAAGATTTCGATCAACCCCTCTGTCAACATCAACGGTATAAGTAGTGCCATTCACCAACTGATCATCAAAAGCAGAATTTAAACCAGGTAAAAAGTTTTGATTGTTCACTTTGGTAAAATACCTGACGTAGTCACCAAACAAAGGTGGATCAGTAATTTTAGCTCTTACTATTCTTCTCTTGCTGGTATCGGGAGTATTGGGGGCTTTAATCCACCAGAGTGAATCAACCTTCTTCTTTAACTCAGGAATATGGGTAGATGAAGTATATTCTTTTCCTTTCCATACAATCCTTAACTGATATTGTTTTCCGAATTCCCCTTTAATAATAGTGGATGGGTTACTGATATCACTGGAATAAAAACTGAAAGGAATATTATTGCCCGGAATCAACACATCATATCTCTTGAGTTGATGTGTTTTGTTTCCTTCTGTGAGAAATACATCAGCATCTTTGATCATTGAATTACTCAAAACTTCAGCAGAAATTTTGGAAAAATAGTTGAGGCTTTTGGTGAGTATAACAACCGGATCCTGTCCATTTTCAATACTTGCATCAACCGATAATAATTCAGATGCCTGTTTGAGATCAAATTCAATTTTCTTTTCACAACCGATAAAACCAATTATAAAAGCTATCAACAATACAATTCTGTACATCGTTCAAATTTACGACAGGAACAATTCTCCGCAATAACCTGTTTAAAAGTTCATATTTTAAAAAAAATAATCCCCCCGCACAGCGAGGGGATTTGATACTTAATACCCACTATATTAATTAGTTTCCGAGATAGCTTTTCAATGCATTGCTGTAACGGGCTTTTTGCAAACGCTTAATAGCTCTTTCTTTGATCTGGCGGATACGTTCTTTGGTTAAGTCGTATTTCTGACCAATCTGTTCAATGGTTACACCATTTTCACCATCCAGTCCAAAATATGCATTTACAATCTCAGCTTCACGGGGGCTGAGTGATTTCAACACACGACGTATTTCATTACGCAATGAATCTTTCATTACATCTTCATCTGTATCATCGCTGCCTTCCAGCAAATCGCCCATCGCCACATCTTCTGCTTCGTGCACGGGTGCATCCAGTGAAGTATGACGGGTATTGCTTTGGAAGATATTGTTGATCTCCGTTTCGCTCATTTCCAGGATATCAGCCAACTCTTCAGTTGAAGGCTCCCTTTCATGTTCCTGTTCAAAAGCCATGTATGCTTTGTTGGCCTTGTTGTAAGTACCAATCTTGTTTTGAGGTAAACGCACCAAACGACCCTGCTCGGCCAATGCCTGAAGGATAGACTGACGAATCCACCATACAGCGTATGAAATGAATTTAAAACCTTTGGTTTCATCAAAACGCTGAGCTGCCTTAATAAGACCCAGGTTACCCTCATTGATCAAATCGCTCAATGATAAACCCTGGTGCTGATATTGTTTGGCCACCGATACTACAAAACGTAAGTTGGATTGAACCAATTTATCCAAAGCCCTTTGATCTCCCATTTTAATCCGCTGAGCAAGAGTTGTCTCTTCTTCGGGGTTAATCATGGGAATTTTAGAAATTTCCTGGAGATACTTTTCAACCGCTTGTGAATCACGGTTGGTGATCTGGGTTGCAATTTTAAGCTGCCGCATATTATATTCCTCTTAAATGTTTGAAACGTTAAACTTACAGTGAACTTTACCGGAAGTGATAAAAACGGGTAATAATCCTCTGTTGCTGTCTGCAAAGGTACAAATCATGAGCCGCTTTTCATAGCCCCTGTTAATAAATGAGGCTATATTGGTTATCATTGTATCGTTTGCAGTGGAAACTTTGTTTGACAAATAACAAAATAATGATTCAAATAGTTACTATTTGAACAAGAAATTATGACAAACGGTTAAATTGCATTTTAAACTAAATGATTGATATGGAACTGATTGACCTGAGAAGTGATACTGTAACAAAGCCAACGGAGCAAATGCTCGAAGTAATGATGCAGGCAAAAGTGGGTGACGATGTATTCAGTGAAGATGAAACTGTTAATAAACTTGAAGAAAGAGCTGCAAGTATGTTTGGAATGGAAGGAGGATTGTTTTGCCCATCCGGAACAATGACCAACCAGATAGCAATTAAAGTTCACACCCAACCGGGAGATGAAGTGATATGTGACCGGCTGTCGCATGTATATCAATATGAAGGTGGCGGGATAGCTTTTAATTCGGGAGCATCGGTTCATTTGCTGGAGGGAAACAGGGGCCGAATTACAGCCCAACAAGTAGCAGATGCCATTAACCCCGATGATGTTCATAAGCCACTTTCAACTCTTGTAGTACTGGAAAACACAAGCAATCGTGGTGGTGGAAGTTGTTATGAACTTTCTGATTTACAATCTATAAAACAAATTTGTCTGCAAAATAAACTCACATTGCATTTAGACGGTGCCAGGCTTTTTAATGCTCTGGTAGCCAAACAGCAAAAGCCTGAAGAATATGGTAACATATTTCATTCCATTTCAATTTGCCTGAGTAAAGGCCTCGGCGCCCCTGTTGGCAGCCTGTTACTGGGCACTAAAGAAATGATAAAAAAATCCCGTCGGATAAGGAAAGTTTTTGGTGGAGGAATGAGACAGGCAGGTTTTATTGCTGCTGCCGGACTATATGCACTCGAAAATCATATTGATCGATTGGCTACAGATCATGTACATGCCAAACAAATTGAACAAACCCTGCTATCTCATTCAAAAGTTGAAAGTGTATTACCGGTAGAAACCAATATTATTATTTTTAATTTGAGAGAAGGAATAATGGCTGAAAACTTTACAGAGAATCTGAAAGCAAAAGGAATTTTGTGTTTTGCGATGGGCAAACAGCAAATAAGGTTTGTAACACATCTTGATGTAAATAAAGAAATGGTTGATCAAACCTGTAGTATTTTAAATCAATTATGATATGAAGGGAAAATCGCAGCTGTTTTCTCTTCAAATCCGATACCTCTTCACCTGTAGTGTTAATCCCGGTTGATATTGTCTTATGAACCTCAATAGCTGGTGTAATTGACTCCGCAAGCAAAAAATAAAAGCCTCGTAGATGGCAAAAAAGCTTACCTTTAACCGATCATTTGAGTTAATCTCTTGTAAGCGAATTATCTTTTTCCAACACTTTTTTTCAATTACACCTGTATTCTTCTCAAGTTTTTTTTCAATTTAATTTTTTTTTGTTATGAACATTTATGTTTCCAATTTAGGGTTTAATGTACAGGATGCAGATTTGCAACAATTGTTTGCCACTTACGGAACAGTTTCCTCAGCTAAAGTAATTATGGATAAAATGACCAGTCAGAGCCGTGGCTTTGGTTTTGTTGAAATGCCCGATGATGCAGCCGCACAGCGTGCTGTTGACGCACTCAACGGAACAAACACTGATGGCCGCACCATCAAAGTAGTAGAAGCAAGACCACGTGAAGAAAAACCACGTACCAACAGATGGTAATTAATTATGCAATCAAACTGACACAACGTTGTCTATATCGTAATCAAACAATAGCATCATGACGAATGATATGATTGAAAAGTTTATTGATAATAAAGTAAGCAAAAACGCCAAAGTAAATATTCATTTTAAGCAACGGAATACCGTAACAGGTGTTTTTATCAGAGTAGGTGACTATGATGAATTAAAATCAAAAAACTTATGGCGCATTGTTTCCGATTCAAAAATTAAGGAGTGGGAAGAAACGCAGGATTATAACCTTGGCCGTATTTTCAACGGTGCAGAGTTTACCCGTTTGAGTGAAAATAATTAACTGTTTTTACTGTTTGGATTTTTTTTAAGACCACAAAATGAATTGATTTATGTTTAAGCCAACGTGGAGAAAATATTTGCCTGTTATGACCATCCTGTTGAAAAGATCAACTGGTTCAGAGCAAATACTGAATATGAATCACACCGATTTTGAAAGAGCCGTTGCAGGACGTAAAACAAAATTCAGTTTTTCACAGTTACAGCTAAATAACGGAAAGATCAATCCTGAAGTGAAGCACAACCCCATTGCAAAAGAGTTGGCTGAACTTCTCCAGGAAGATAGTTCAACAATGAGAATACTTGCAGGGAAACGTTATGAATTTGAAATGAATAATGATTTCCAGTTGGTCATTCGTAATAATACTCCGGTATTGGAAGCAGTATTACCAGAAGAAGACGCTGAAGTTGTTACTGCCGAAGATGCTGTTAAAGCTGAGTAATGATCGATCTTTTTTTCTGTCCTGATATTAATAATCCTGTATCTGCTGTTTGTAATTTTACAAGCAGCAGATTTTTTTTCACTATTATTTTTTTCCAATGCCTCGTACAGTTATTACCGGCACCGGGTCCTACATCCCCCCTGTTATTAAAGCAAACAGCGATTTTGCACAACATGTTTTTTATTCTGAAAATCAGGAAGCCCTTTCAACGCCTCCACAGGAAGTAGTAAATAAATTTCAGCAAATTACCGGCATTGAACAACGCCGTTACACAACAGACCAGTTGAACGCATCTGATATTGGCGCCATTGCAGCCAACAATGCAATTACCGACAGCCATATAAATCCTGAAGAAATTGATCAGTTGATTGTTGCCCATAATTTCGGAAATGTGATCAAACATACCATTCAAACAGATGCAGTTCCCTCCCTGGCAAATGTCATAAAACATCGCTTGGGTATACACAATCCTGGCTGCGTTGCATATGATCTGTTATTTGGTTGCCCCGGATGGATCCAGGCGATGATACATGCAGATGCATTTTTTAAAGCCGGCATCGCAAAAAAAGCACTGATTGTTGGCACTGAAACTTTATCAAGAGTAATTGATGTACATGATCGTGACAGCATGATCTTCAGTGATGGTGCAGGCGCTGCCATTCTCGAATACAAAGATTCGCCATCAGAAGATTCAGGAATTCTCAGCACCTCCGTACAATCACATTCATTGGATGAAATTGATTATATACATATGGGGCAATCATACTTTCCTGAAAGTGATCCGGGCATTCGTTACATTAAAATGAAAGGACGAAAAGTATATGAGTATGCAATGAAATATGTTCCTGCTGCCATGAAGGACTGTCTTGATAAAAGTGGTGTATCCATTCTTGATCTCAAAAAAGTATTTATACACCAGGCGAATGAAAAAATGGATGATGGTATCATTAAACGCCTCTACAAATTATATGGTATTGAACAAGTGCCACAGCATGTTATGCCCATGAGTATTCAATGGCTGGGCAATAGTTCTGTTGCTACTGTTCCAACATTATTAGACCTGGTGAGAAAAGGAGAATTAGAACATCACCAGCTTGTAACCGGTGATGTTATTTTATTTGCTTCCGTAGGTGCAGGTATGAATATTAATGCAGTTTGTTACCGCTATTAATTTCCATTCTGAAATTATCGTTGAGAAAATGCTTTCCCGTAACGTCGGCCTCTTCCTACATTTCCGAAATTACTGTTATTAACAGCACCGGGTTGACTTGTAGCAACAGGACTGTTATGCATTGAAATAATATCAAACGCATGTCCTTTCACAACAGGAATATTTTTCTTAATCAGCTTTTGTATATCTGTTAAAAAAGTTTTTTCACTCCAGTCGCAAAAAGAAATGGCGCTGCCATTTGCCCCTGCCCTGCCAGTTCGGCCAATACGGTGAACATATGTTTCAGGAATATTCGGTAATTCGTAATTGAGTACATGCGTTAATTCATCAATATCAATTCCACGGGCAGCAATATCTGTTGCCACTAATACACGTGTTTTTCTCTTTTTGAAATTCTCCAATGCGCTTTGCCTTGCGTTCTGCGATTTATTACCATGAATTGCTTCCGTACGGATACCGGCTGCACTTAGGTATTTGGCTAATTTATCGGCTGCATGCTTCATTTGTGTAAACACCAGCACCGATTCAATTGTATCGTCTTTTAATAGCTGGATGAGCAACGATTGTTTGTGATGCTTCTCTACAAAATAAACTGATTGCTGAATGATTTCAACTGTAGATGAAACAGGTGTTACTTCCACTTTCACCGGCTTGGTTAACAACATATCTGCCAGTTGCTTAATTTCTCCCGGCATAGTAGCAGAGAAAAATAATGTTTGACGTTTAGCAGGAAGTTTTGCAATGATGCGTTTAACATCCTGTACAAAACCCATATCTAACATACGGTCTGCTTCATCCAATACAAAAAATTGAATTTGGCTGAGACTGATATAACCCTGTTGCATCAGATCCAATAAACGACCAGGGGTAGCAACAATAATATCTACACCACGCTT
>JAYUTS010000005.1:0-4641 GCA_043754995.1 Chitinophagaceae bacterium | reverse complement strand
TAAATCGGGTGAGCAAAGCAGGTTTTACAGTTGGATGTGTGTAGAGATAAAAATTAATGCCATCAGCATAAGCCTGCAATAATGTTTTCAACCAATGTGGTGCTTTGTTATAATCTGCAACAGCTTCTGCACTATCGATCACTAAACGTAAATACAGATCATTGTATAATTCACTTTCACCTGCAACTTCTGCTTTACGCCCCAGCTTCTCAATATAGTTTGCTTCTACACGTTTAAAATCATCTTCGCATTGTGCATAGAGTAAACCAAACACAGCATCCGCATCTGTTTTTCCATATACATGTGGAATGCCCCAGTTATCCCGAATGATGGTAACACGTTGGGACTGTTGTTTCCATTTGGCAATTTCAGTTTTACTGAATGATTGAGAAAACAATTGAAAGGGAAAAAAAAGGAGGAAGAAAAGTTGTTTCATATAACTATTTGTTGAGGACTAAAGTCCATTTTTTTTAAATTTCAATAACCACGGTCTTAAGACCGTGGTTATTGATAAGACTATTGACTACGGGCTTTAACCCGAATAAGTTTTTTATGTTGATAAGCAAATATAATGGCATTGAAGGATTTGAAATTTTAGCCAGAAGCTTTGTTTTTACCTTTGAAATAGAAATAAAAGAACACCCCACTCAGCACAAGAACTAAACCAATAAGCGATTGTTTTGGGTGCGTAACAACTGTATTGATGATCAGTGCAAGAGAGAATAATATAATAACAGCAGGTATAACAGGATAGCCAATCACTTTCACTTTAATACTTCCGTTACGTTTCATTTTGAACAAGGCCACTGCCACTAAACCATAAAACAGGAACCCAACAAATATAACCATGTCGGTAAGCATATCAAAAGTGCCCGACATAACCAATACACAACTCCATGTCATTGTATAAAGCAACGCAACAGAAGGTGTGCGATGAACAGGGTGCACTTTTGCTACATGTTTAAAAAAGAAATTTCCCTGCGCCATCCGGAAATAGATCCGGGCATGAGCAAGAATGATTCCGTTGAGTGAGCCAAAGACAGAGACCATAATGAGCGCAACAAGTAATGTTTGTCCTGCCTTACCTAACAGCGTTTCAGCAACAACTGCTGCCCCAATCTGGGTTTGATCTACTGCTCTTAATGCACTCAGTGGAAGCACATGCATGTATGCGGTATTTGCCAGTACATATAATAACATGGCAATTGCAACACCGCTCATGATAGCGATAGGAATGTTTCGTTTGGGATTTTTTATTTCGCCCGTGATAAAAGAAATATTACTCCATCCGTCATAAGCCCAAAACGCACTGAGCATGGCTGCCAGCACTGCACTTAATAACGGAATACCTTGCAAAGGGATGGTTGTTTCTGGAGTAATGACAGCTTGTGCATCACCTGCATGTGAATACGAAAGCCCCAGGATGATGAGTAAAAGGATACCGATGATCTTAGCTGATGTAACAATATTATTAACGAGCCCACCATGCTGTACACCATGATAGTTGATCCATGTTAACAATACAATGGCGGCAATCGCCAGTAACTTAATTCCTCCTTCGGCAAATGGAAAAACAAAACCCGCAATGGACAGGTGTTCCAATGAGTGGAATGGATTACCTAATGGAATAAACACATTTACCGAGTGTGCAAAGATGAAACCCAATGCAGCAATGGATGCAGTGCCAATGATGGTGAAATCGGTCCAGCCGAAAATAAATGAGAAGAAATTCCCGAATGAAAGGCGCAGGTATTCATACACTCCACCTGACTCTTCTGTTAAAGATGAAAGCCCGGCTATTGTAAAGGCACCAAACATGGTAATGATACCTGCACCTGCCCAGGCCAGCAAAATCCATGTTTCGCTCAAACCTGTTTGCGCCATGGGAACAATCTTCTTGAATACTCCGGAGCCGATCATCAATCCCGCCACCAATAAAATGCTTGTTGTTAAACCAAGGACCCGTTTGAGTGTTGGTTGTTGATTGCCTGAAGGTGTATTTGAGTCCATAATGAATAAATTGAATTACAGTAAAGAATTAATATCCTGTGCATATACAATCTGCATACTAACACAAAAACAAAAGATAGTAATTACTTTTTTCATATTCAGTTAATTAATTATTCAAAATTTGTGTACAGCACCTGTCAAAGATTTACTACTTCTGTCCACGGCAGCACACTCATTGTTTCGGTTATCATAACATTCTTGCTGCCACTATTAATTAAAATACAACTGCTATTAGGTTGTAATTTTTGCCAATACTTTAACCCACGAAGCATGTTGTTATCAGCCTTAGTTCCGGTTTTTATTTCTATTGCCATTGGTTCGCCATCCCGTTCAGTAATTAAATCAACTTCGTTGCCTAAAGTATCCCGGAAATAATACATGCCTTCATTTAGCCCGGCATTAAAATTATTTTTTTTAATTTCTGAGATAATCCAGTTTTCAAAAATGCTTCCGTAAGCAGCATGATTTTGTAAAGCCGTTACACTTTTTATGCCAAGCAGGTGACTAAGCAAACCCGTATCATAAAAATAAAGCTTCGGGCTTTTTACAATCCGCTTGTTCATATTATTATACCAGGGTTGCAGCAGGTAGATGATATAGCTGTTTTCTAACAGGCCAAGCCAGGCCAGGATAGTTTTGGTATCAACCCCGGTTTGCTTTGCCAGTTCGTCCCGGTTAAGAATTTGCCCGGCATAATTGGCACATAAATAAATAAACCGGCTAAAGGCAGCAAGGTTAGTAATGTTTCGTAATAACCTTACATCTCTTTGCACATAGGTTTGCACATAACTGTTGAGCCATGTACCCGGTATTAATTTTTCATTCCATATTTCGGGATAGCCGCCTGTATGAATTAGTTTGTTTACATCTTTCGCCGCCAACTTTGCGTTTACCAATTCGGCGTAGCTAAAGGGTAATAACGAAAGATAACCTGCTCTGCCTGCCAATGACTGTGAAACCTGCTCTTGCAATAAAAAATTATTCGAACCGGTGAGGATGAATTGTCCCCGTTTAGTGTTGTTGTCTAATATTTCCTGCAGGTAACGAAAGATGTGTGGCACCCGTTGCACCTCATCAAACACAGCACCATTGCGATATTGTTTTAAGAATGCTTCAGGATTTAGTTCAGCTTCATGTTGTATACTTGGGTTTTCAAAATTTACATAAGGCTTGTCTTTAAACAATTGTTTGCTTAAAGTGGTTTTGCCACTTTGCCTCGGGCCCGTAATACACAATGCCCGAAATTGTGTGAGAGCTTGTTTTGCTTCAGGCAGAATTAAACGGGAGACCATACTAATTCCATTTTTGTAAAAATATGTAAAATATGGAATTCAATTCCATTTTTTACTAAAAATGTAAAATCTGGAATTGATAGATTTGCCCGGTATTTCACGGCTTCTCCAACTCTTCAATTGTTTTCTTTGCTGCCGCCAGCCGTATCTTTTTATTCTTCTCCACCAGTTTATTGGTAGCCCATTTTTCTAATTTATGATGCAGCGGCACAAGCAATGCTGCAATACAAACTAAAGCGAGCAACATCAATACCGGTGAGTGATGTGTGATGCGTTCTAAAAAAGGGTGCAGTAAAAGATTCAAAAATTCAAATACAATTAACAGGGCAACAATACCGAGGAATTTAATCATTTTTGCATTGGTTATAAATCTCCGGCTGAGTAATAAAAAGAGAAGGATGAATGTGATGATGCCAAGTGCAAGTAAGGCATACTGAATATTGTGTTTACGTTGTTTTGATTCCTGCCTGTTATTAGCCTCTTCTTCTGAAATGCGTAATTGTTCACTAAAGGCCAGCGACTGTATTTTATTGGTTTTTTCTTTACTGAAAACAGAATCTCTGAATGCCGATTCCAGTCTTGCGTAATAGTAGGCAGTATCCAGTTGGCCAAGACTATCATATACCGTTCTTAAAAAACCCGCTGCTGCCTGTTTAAAATCATAATTATTGAGTTGTTTGCCGGTAGCAAGTAATTGCTGAGCATGTTCCTTTGCAACAGAAATTTTATTACTCTTCAGCAAAAAATTAATAAATGCCGGTTTAATGATAAATTTTACATAGGAGTACTGCATAGAGTCTGATTGAGCATTTGCTCTTTTAAAATGAAACTCCGCTAATTCTTTATCGCCTAATTGCTCATGAACTGCACCCAGCAACATTTGTGCATAGGTTTCATACAGGAAACTTCTGAACCGAAGGTTGGTTTCATTCAAAGCCTGTGTATAATGCATGGCAGAATCGGGTTTTTGAACAGATAAAAAATACCTGCTGTAATTATATTGTACCTGCCTCATCATATAATTATACATAGGAGAGGTTTTGTCAGGCAGTGCAGCTTCAGCTTTTCTTATATATCGTATTTGTTCATCAGGATTGCCAAGGTTTTCATACACGATGCTGATATCAATATATAAGGAGCTTAATCTTCTTTTGTCGTTGGTATTTTGTGCAAGTGGAATGCCTTTAAAGAAAAATTCAAGCGACTTACTATAATCACCTGTATTAAATAAAAATATATTACCAATGAAGTTGTAGCTGATAGCCAGTAAGGAATCGTTATTCAATTGTTGTGCTATCTGCAACATTTTTAAACAGGAAGCAGAATCTAAATTGTTGTT
>JAYUTS010000004.1:0-2118 GCA_043754995.1 Chitinophagaceae bacterium | reverse complement strand
AAGAAAGCGTATTCAAACTTTATTTTTTGCACGCTGTAATTTGTACAATGTTTTGTATTTGATACGTGTATAGGTTGAGCTCATAGAGGCAAGGATGAGGCCTTCTTTTCCATCTAAAAAACCAAGTTTCAAAAAATAATTACTGATAAAAGAAAAAACAGGAGCTGCAAACTGTTTATACACAGCCCCTTTTTTTCCTTCCTGCAAATATTTTTCAGCGCTCATTTTGCCATAGCTTTCTATTTTCTTTTCATATTGCTCCATTGATTGGAAAGTCCTGTGCAGAATGGATCCTTTGAGTTTATGAATAACACATTCTTTTTCAAGGATCAGCTTTTCATGAACGGGACCTGTATTCCAAAAGGCATGGTTCCGGTTAAACAAACGAATGGATTCATCTTTGCCCCACTCTCCAAAACGGATCCATTTATTTATGAAAAAATTTTTACGCCTGATCATAAATACCTGCTGTTCATCGTCCAAATTCTGTTCGTTAATGGATTGAATCAATTCTTCATCAATGGCTTCATCGGCATCGAGTTGTAAAATCCACTCATACACTGCATGCCCGTTTGCTGAATTCTTGGTAGTTCCGTATCCCTGCCATTCTTCTTCAATGATGGTTGCCCCGTTTTTTTTTGCAATAGGGATGGTTGCATCATTGCTGCCGGTATCGCAAACAACAATATCATCTGTTAAAGAACGGATGCTTTGCAGCGTTTGTGCAATGATGTGGGCTTCATTTTTAGCAATAATAACTACTGAAAGAGGTTGCATGTCAGATTTTGAGTCGGTTCGATAAATGCCAGTACAATGTAAAAAAACAAAACATAAAAACACCAAACTGGTCATCAATTGTACACTCGTAAAGAAAAACAATGTTAAGGAAAATAACGAAAGCCATTGCCTGTTTGTTTTGCCGCCATTGTTTTGAAAAAAAAGGCAGGAGTATAATTACGGTAAAAAGCAATACAGCCACAATACCGGCACCACTTCCAGCAGTGATCCATTGATTGAGCGGCAGGTACCGTTCTGGTATTGCAACAGCAGGGGCATGTACATCATACCATTGACCGGTTTCGGTTTTAATATCTCCATAGCCAACACCGGTTAACCAGTTATGTTGAAACACATACCAGCCGCTTTTGATTGACAACATGCGGTTGCCATCACTGAAATCGCCACTGAAATTTTCTGCTTTCCAGTTATCCCTGTCATATAATATATAATGCATCCTTGTTTTAAAGGTTGGCAATAATTGATACGCCAGTACAGGAAGTGAACAGGCAATGATCAACGTTGCAATGGCAATGCTTTTCTTTCCTGTTGTATAAAGTTGCCATAGTATGAGTGGAACAAGGATGAGATACAAACCAATCAATCCTGTTTTAGCACCCAGTATATGCAGGAACAAAACAAACCACAGCATCACTGCCCGCATCAACCATCTTAAAAAAGAGGAGCCGATGGCCTTCCATTCTTCCAGCTTCAACCACAATAGGATGCTGATGATGATCCCCATGCTGAAACGGATATGATCATTACCCGCCCATGTGGGGATCACTTTTGAAAAGCGGTACAGGTTGTTGTACAATTCTTTTTCCTGCAGGTATTGTATTCCGCTCCATACCGTTCCGGCAAACAGTAAGATGATCCACAATAAAGAAAAAAATATAAACTGTTTTTTTTTAAATCCTTTTTGCATCACTAAAGCAACCGGCATCAGCAATAAGGGAAGTTTATCTTCCATGGCATGCAACCAGGTAATGATATCATTGCTCCATAACCCGGAAATAAGCGGCAGGATGAACAAACAGGAAATGCCAAAAAGATATTTCTGTTGCAGAAAAACAGGCCACCGTTCTTTCCAATCAGCTTGCAGTAATCCATTGGCAATAATGAAAAACATACCGATGCTGAGCATAGCCCTGCTGAACAGGAAACCAAACAGGAGCAAAACTATTCCGGTAAAAAAAAGATAAAGATGTATGGTTGCTCTTGTTGATTGCATTGGTTCTGTGTTGCAAATAAACAATATTTAAATCTTTTAATTTAGGTTTGTAGCATGTGGCAATCGTTCTTGAAGGAATTAAAACAGGGAAATATGAAAAGCCTGGC
>JAYUTS010000003.1:0-4649 GCA_043754995.1 Chitinophagaceae bacterium | reverse complement strand
CCGGACCATCAACAGAAATCTTAAGTACTGTTGCAAAAGAATTGGGCGTGGTGATCATTGCTTCTTTGTTTGAAAAACGTACACAGGGTTTGTATCATAATACAACTGCTGTGATAGATGCTGACGGAACTTACCTGGGCTAGTATCGCAAGATGCATATTCCGGATGATCCAGCTTATTATGAAAAGTTTTATTTTACTCCCGGCGATTTGGGATATAAAGTATTCAAAACAAAATTCGCAACCATTGGTGTACTCATTTGCTGGGATCAATGGTACCCTGAAGCGGCACGCATTACTGCCTTGATGGGTGCAGAAATTTTATTTTATCCCACAGCCATTGGTTGGGCCACATCACAAAATGAAGCAACGAATACTGAACAATACAATGCATGGCAAACCATTCAACGCAGTCATGCTGTAGCAAATGGTTTGCATGTGGTGAGTGTAAATCGTGTGGGGTTAGAACAGGATGGTGCCATGCAATTCTGGGGCGGATCATTTGTAAGTAATCCATTCGGTACCTTATTATACAAAGCATCGCATGATGCAGAAGAAGTGCATGTACAGGAACTTGATTTGAAAAAAACAGATCAGTACCGTACTCACTGGCCATTCTTAAGAGACAGAAGAATTGATTCGTATCAGCCGATTACGAAAAGGTTTATAGATGAAGAATGATGCCCCTATCCCCTAAAGGGGTAAAACAACAGCATAATAAAACGTAAACTCACTATAATTTTCTAATGCAAATCATTCAATCAAACTCTTTATATCGCTCCCCTTTAGGGGACGGGGGCATAACCCCTAAAGATCTTGGCTATTATTTCCCCGCAGAATTCGCATTGCATGACGCAACATGGTTGAGCTGGCCACATAAAGAAGCAAGCTGGCCTGGAAAAATTCATACGATATATCCATACTATACACAATTCATTAAAGAATTAACGAAAGGAGAACTTGTCCGCATCAATGTAACAGATGAAGCGATGAAAAAATTTGCGTTAAGCCATTTGCAAAAAGCAGAAGTTGATTTGAATAAAGTTGAATTCTTCTTTCATCCAACCAACGATGCATGGTGCAGGGATCATGGTCCGGCTTTTCTCATCAACCCAAATGCCGAACAAAAGAAAGTAATCGTTGACTGGAACTATAATGCTTGGGGAAATAAATATCCTCCATTCGATTTAGATGATGTTGTACCTACACTCATAGGTAAGCATTTCAACATCCCCGTTTTCAACCCGGGTATTGTAATGGAAGGTGGTTCTGTTGAATTCAATGGCAAAGGAGCGTTGATGACGTCCACCGCCTGTTTGCTGAACCCCAACCGCAACCCGCATTTGAATCAACAACAAATAGAAGATTATCTCATTAACTATTATGGTGTTGAACAAGTTCTTTGGGTTGATGAAGGCATTATTGGTGATGATACCGATGGGCATATTGATGACACCGTTCGTTTTGTAAATGAAGACACGGTAATCACTGTCATTGAAGAAAATAAGAATGATGAAAATTATGCATTGCTCCAACATAATTTAAAACAATTGCAAGACATGCGTTTATTCAACGGCAAGCAATTGAATATTGTTGAATTGCCAATGCCTGATGAATTGATTTATGAAGCGCAACGCCTCCCCTGCTCCTACGCTAACTTTTATATTGCTAATCAATCTGTAATTGTTCCTACTTTCCGTTCTAAAAAGGATGATCAAGCTCTGCAGATCATTCAACAATGTTTCCCAACAAGAGAGGTAGTTGGTATTGATTCAACAGAAATCATCTGGGGGTTGGGAAGTTTTCATTGCCTGAGTCAGCAGGAACCGGCTGTATAAAAAGAAAAACCTCCTGTAAAAACAGGAGGTTAATCGATAGTCAGTCTGAACGGTATCAGCCGGGAAGGCTTGCTATATAATAAGTACGATAAATATTGTTAATGATTTAAAATTTATATACAGCTGCCAGTACAAAACTTACAGCAGATTTTTGATTGATTAATCCGTTTACATCACCATAGATTGGCAGACCTGCATTTTCTAAACGGAGTTCAGGAATAAATGTAAATCCATCTACTTTAAAATTGGCCGAAAGTGTATTTGCAAAAATGGAAGTATTAAATCCTTTCACGCCATCTTTATCATTAAATAATTCACTGCGGAGTGTTAAACCAAACCAATCTTTAGGATCAACATTTAAATAAGCAGCAGTACCCCACCAGTTTTTACCGGCTACATTGTCTTTTGCATCTGTATCCCAGGCCTGCGAACGGTTTAAAGATGCATTGATGCCGATATTAAATTTACTTGTAACGGAAACGGCAGCAACAACATCAAATTGATTTACAATTGAGGTATCCGGAGCTTTCCCACCTACATAATTGAAATAAAGTTTTACTTTCTCAGTAGCTGCTACACTATATTGTGCAAGTAAAAACTTCTTGTTGATTTGTCCGGCAGGAGGAATGCGGTAATCAGTAGCATTACTCACACCAATCATAAAACCGCTTTTGCCTTTTGCATATTCTGCTTTAACACCTGTATGCGTAAATGGCCCATTGGTAAACATATAGCTCATACTGTAGTTTCGATTCAATTGCGGATCAACCAATTCATAACCTACATGTGTTGCCCAAGTACCGGCTGTAAACTTTAAACCTTCTGCAGGTGTGTAACTGATGTATGCTTGTTTAACTGCAGAAAAAATTCCTGTTTCGTTATAAGAAAATTCTGTGGCTCTGGTTCCAAAGCCAAGGTCTAAAACTGCACCTACTTTTGAGCCCGTATGTTCCAACTTAACTGAAGCCATACCCAACGAAAATGAATTTTGAGAATTGGTGAAGCTTGTTTTATTATTTACAGCCTGCTTTTTAAAGTCATACCTGAAAAACACATCAGCAGAACCGCTGATGGTAAGTGCCGGTTTTTTTTCGGGGGGTGCTTCAGTTGCATTTACCTGAGTTTTAGTACTGGCAGTAGTATTGGCCACAATTGTATTTTCCTGTGCAAAAGAAAGGGATGTGGCAAACAGGAATACTCCTGTTGCGAAGAATTTTCGTAACATTGTTTTAGATTTTACGTGTTAATTAAGGGTACAGCAGATGAGTTGCGTCAACAACACATCATAATGCTGTACCTTTTTATTTTTTGATTACTAAGAACTGATTTTGTGTTTGAAGTAATTATTCTGATATACTTTCAGAAACTTCTTCTTCTTTCATTTTTCCATTTTTTGAAACCAACAGAGTGCCTTGTAAATATTTCTCATCATGTTGCGAAGCATCCAAACCAAGTTCCTCTTCTGCTTCTGTTACACGCATGGGAAGAATAAAGTTGATGAACTTAAATATGAGAAACGAAACTGTAAAGCTGTAGGCCACTACAATACCTAAAGCTTTTACTTGTGTAAAGAAGAAGGTGGGGTTGCCATAAAATAAACCTTGCGGGCCGCCTGTTATCCCATGTACTGTAGTGTTGGCAAATACCCCTGTAAGTAACATGCCAACAATACCACCAATACCATGACAAGGAAATACATCAAGTGTATCATCCAATCTTGATTTTTGTTTATAGTAAACAGCGATGTTAGAAATGATAGCAGCTACAACACCTATAAAAATACTTTGAGGAATACCCACATACCCAGCACCGGGTGTAATGGCAACAAGCCCAACTACTGCACCGATACAAAAACCAAGTACAGAAGGTTTTTTTCCACGCAATACATCAAAAAACATCCAGCTTAAACCGGCAGCCGCAGCAGCAGTATTGGTAGTAGCAAAAGCTGAAACTGCTAATGCATTTGCTCCTAATGCAGAACCGGCATTAAAGCCAAACCAACCAAACCAAAGCAAACCTGTACCAATTAATACATAGGGTACGTTTGCTGGTGGAATTTCTTTATTCTCCATATGCGATTTACGACGCTTCAAAACCAAAGCACCTGCTAAAGCCGCACAACCTGCAGAGATATGTACAACTGTACCACCTGCAAAATCCCATGCACCCATTACAGCAAGGAATCCTTTTGGATGCCAGCTCCAATGTGCAAGAGGGGCATATACTAATAAACAAAAAAGTACCGTAAATAAAACGTAAGAGGTAAAACGAATACGCTCGGCTACAGCTCCTACTACCAGACCGGGAGTAATTACTGCAAACATCATTTGAAACAAAGCAAATAATGAAAGAGGAATTGTAGGAGCCAAACTCCATGGTGCACCGGAAGCTACATTGTTAAAAAACAAAAAGGTGGTGGGGTTGCCAATTACTCCACCAATCGATTCGCCAAACGCCAGACTAAAACCGACCACTACCCACAGAACGCCAACAACGCCTGCAGCAACTACGCTTTTAATCATGGTAGAAATTACATTCTTGCGGTGCACCATGCCTCCATAGAAAAAGGCAAGACCGGGTGTCATTAAAAATACGAGGGCTGTTGCTACAATAATCCAGGCAATATCTGCCGGATTATAAACACCGGCCGAATCCACAAAATTAGGCAGGGCCGGAATAAACAAGGCTGCTATAGCCACCCCCGCCAAAATAAGAAAGGGGGCAATTTGTCTTGGAGTTACTTTTTTAATCATGCTCGATCGATTTTTTAGTTAAATAATAATTAATTACACAATTAATTAATGTTTCACTA
>JAYUTS010000002.1:0-10963 GCA_043754995.1 Chitinophagaceae bacterium | reverse complement strand
CTGTGAGTAATGCTATTTGTTTTAAAAGATCACGACGATTCATAAAAAAAAGTTTAAGCGGCCTCTCCCTCGTTCCCTCTCCGGTAGAGAGGGAGGCCGTGCGTTAAATTAATTATTTAGTATTTGTATTTAAGCATTTCATCTACATCAATTCATTTTACTTTATAATAAGCTGGCCTAAAGATTCCCTTTTTTCAATTCCTTCACTGCAAAATCAGCAGCTCTTGCTGTTAAAGCCATGTAAGTCAAAGATGGATTAACACAAGAGGCACTGGTCATACAAGCACCATCAGTTACAAATACATTGGGCGCATCCCATACCTGGTTGTTAGCATTCAGTACGGATGTTTTTGGATCACGACCCATACGTGCTGTGCCCATTTCATGAATACCCATACCCGGTGCATAGCCATTATCGTAGGTTTTTACATCTTTTACACCAGCCGCTTCCAGCATTTCTTTTGCATCGTTCATCATATCGATCCGCATCTTCTTTTCATTCTCTTTAATTTCCACATCAAATTTCAACACCGGTAATCCCCATTTATCTTTTACCTCTTTATCAAGTGTGATTTTATTTTCATGATATGGGAGCATTTCACCAAATCCCATAATACCCATATTCCAGTTTTCACTCGGAACACTTAAGGCATCTTTCAAATCTGCGCCAATGGTTGCTTCGGCAATTTCAACACCTCTGCCACGTCCGGCACCGCCTTGGTATCCAAAGCCACGGATATAATCACGCTTATCATCATAAATATTTCTGAAGCGTGGTACATAAATACCTGTTGGTCTGCGGCCGTATTCATATTTATCGCTGAACCCTTCCATGTTTCCATTAGCCCCTGCACGGAAATGATGATCCATTACATTATGACCCAACTCACCA
Source organism: Chitinophagaceae bacterium (assembly GCA_043754995.1). Lineage (GTDB taxonomy): Bacteria > Bacteroidota > Bacteroidia > Chitinophagales > Chitinophagaceae > Lacibacter. The sequence goes on along the minus strand of JAYUTS010000002.1, from coordinate 10,071 downwards.
CTGCTGCTGCCCAAACCACCTTCCCATACATTGGTGGCAGAATTCATCAATACCCATGCAGAATTTAACGCTGATGCACAAACGAAAACTATTTTCGCTTTGTACTCATATGTTTTATTTGTTTCTGCATCCACTATTTCTACACCCGTTGCTTTCTTGGTATCCTTATCGTATAAAATTTTTGTAACAATAGAAAATGGACGCAGTGTTAATTTGCCTGTTGCCATTGCTGCCGGCAGTGTAGAAGATTGTGTACTGAAATAAGCGCCAAAAGGGCAACCTCTCCAACAACGATCACGGTACTGGCAATTGGTGCGGCTGTGATGTGGTTGTGTAATATTTGCACTGCGACCAATAATGAGATGACGCATGCCTTTATAATGGGCTTCTAAACGTTTCTTTACTTCTTTTTCCACGCAGTTTAATTCCATGGCAGGCATATAATCACCATCAGGCAACACTTCCAACCCATCTTTACTTCCCTGTATACCGGCAAATTTTTCTGCATAACTATACCAGGGTGCAACATCGTCGTAACGAATGGGCCAGTCTACTGCAATGCCATCTTTTAGGTTGGCTTCAAAGTCCCATTTGTTTAAACGATAGCTTTGCCTACCCCACATAAGTGAACGACCACCTACATGATAACCACGGTACCAATCGAAACGTTTTACTTCTGTGTAGGGAGATTCTTTATCCTTTACCCAATAATCCAACACCATTTCGTTAAGCGGATAATCACGCTTTAACACAGGATAATCTTTGATCATTTGCTGCGTTCGGTTGCCACGGTGTGGAAGATCCCATGGCTCTTTAGTTGCGTTCACATAATCTTTAATGTGTTCAATATTACGTCCACGCTCCAGCATGATAGTTTTCAAACCTTTTTCTGTCAATTCCTTGGCGGCCCATCCACCGCTGATTCCTGAGCCAATTACAATGGCATCGTACTCATAGTTATCTGGCATGTTGTATTATTTGTGTAGTTATTATTTATATGAACTAAGCTTTTGTGTTTCTGTTGATCTGCTGTTGCGTCGCACACTTTTGCTGTTGGTAAAGCTATTCAACTTTTTGTCAATGGTCAATTGTGAAAGGTGAATATCCAGATCACTTTACAAATTGCCTATTCACCATTGACCATTCACTTCTCACACATCACATCTCTTCACGGCATCTTTCAATGCAGCAATCTTTTCTTCTTTTGTTTTACCAATTGATATAAACTCCTGTGCTACGTATCCTTTATACCCTGTTGCAAGAATAGCTTTCATAATGGCCGGGTAATTTAATTCCTGTGTTTCATTGATCTCATGCCTGCCGGGAACACCAGCCGTATGATAATGACCAAAGTATTGATGATTGTCTTTAATGGTATGGATAACATCCCCCTCACTGATCTGCATGTGATAGATATCATACAGGATTTTGAAGTTGGGTGAACCAAGGCGTTTACATAATTCAATTGTCCACTTGGTATTATCAGCCATATAATCAGGGTGATCCACTTTGCTGTTGAAGACTTCTATCTGGATGATGACATTGTGTTTTTCGGCCAATGGCATAATTTGTTTTAAACCTTCCACGCAATTTTGTAAACCGGTTTCTTCATCCATTCCGTTTCTGTTACCACTGAAACAGATAAGATTTTTATAACCCGCAGCAGCAACTAATGGAATTGCTTCTGTAAAGTCTTTAATCAGTGCGGCATGAAACTTTTTATTGTTCCATCCTTCCGTTAAACTGATCTTACCTGCTGTATAACACATGGAGCAGGTAATGCCGTGCTTCTGAATGGTGGGCCAATCTTTTGGTGGAAGTAAATCGATAGCAGTAAGGCCCATCTTTTTTACAGCAACACATAATTCATCCAACGAAAGAAATTCTTGTGTCCATCTGCAAACAGAATGATTGATATTTCCTTTAAGCTTGAAGTTTTCTTCCTGTAAATGTTCAATTCCGGCAAACACGTTTCCTGTAGTTAAGGCAACAGAACCTGCCGCCAGTTTTTTTAATAATGATCTTCTTGATGACTCCTGAGACATATGTTGCAAGCAAATATTAAGTTACGAAGTTTTAGTTGTTTTTTCATCCTTAAACAAGAGTGCAAAAATCAGGAATACGGCAAAGGCAATTGCCGATGGAATGATCCAGATCATCTTATAATCAAACGATCCATCCGCTAATTTGTATGCATCTGTGATCTTACCTGCAATGGCAAAGCCAATCAACATTCCAACACCATAAGTAGCCAGTGTAATTAAACCCTGTGCGGCACTTTTGTGCTGTTCTCCTGCTTTTGAATCGGTATAAATTTGCCCCGATACAAAAAAGAAATCATAACAGATACCATGCAAAGCAATACCGATCAACAGCATAAAGGTTAGATCGCCGGCATTACCGTATGCAAATAATATATAGCGCAAGGCCCAGGCCAACATCCCTACAAGAATTGTTTTCTTAAAACCAAAGCGGTTAAAGAAAACTGGCAGCAATAAAAGAAACAACACTTCTGAGATCTGGCCAATCGTCATTTTACCGGTTGGGTTTGTTACGCCGATATTTGAAAGAAACGAATTGGTATTTTGATAATAAAAGGCCAAGGGAATACAAATAAGAATAGAGGATACAAAAAAGATGAGGAAGTTTTTATCCTTCAACAGCTTTAATGCATCAAGCCCGAGAATATCACCCAACGATACTTTTGTTCCTTTCCCTTTTGGTGGTGTTTTAGGCAATGTAAAACTGAATAAGCCCAATACCAACGAAGCAACACCGGAAAGAAGGAAAGTATTTTTTAGTAGTCCGTCTTTTGTTCCCTGCTCTGAATCCCAATGAAATAAAAAGCTGATGAGTAAGCCAGCAACGATCCATCCAAGTGTTCCAAATACACGGATAACAGAAAATTCCTTTTCAGGGTTTGTCATTTGATTAAATGATACGGAGTTAACCAATGCCAGTGTGGGCATATAACAGATCATATATATTAATACGTAGGGATAAAACACTGCAATGTTATCAGCATTGTACATCTGGTACATCAGCAAAGCACCCAAGATGTGAAGTACTCCAAGTATTTTTTCTGCATTAATAAAGCGATCGGCAATCAAACCAATTACAAAGGGGGCAATAATGGCGCCCCAGGATTGGGTTGAAAAAACCTGTCCCGATTCTGCACCGGTTGCAGAAAGGTTATTACCTAAAAAAGTTCCCAATGTAACAAACCATGCTCCCCAAATGAAAAATTCAAGAAACATCATTACAGAAAGCTGAATGCGTGTTGTGGATGACATGTGCAATCGATTTAATTGGTTGGTTTATGCGAAAAGCTAAATTTAGTTGATTTATCAATTCACGAACACTAAAAAATGATAATGATTTAGTGCAAACGTTTGTTATAAAAATTTGAAAATCAATTTTTGTTTTTTGATTTATCTGCTACCTTTAAGACCTTCAAACCAATTGCTTGTTATGGGAGATTTTCAGATAAAAGTTCAGCCAAAAAGTTATGATGTAGTCATTGTAGGCTCTGGTGCAGGTGGTGGTATGGCAGCGTACATGCTAAGTAAAGCAGGATTGAAAGTGTGCCTGCTCGAAGCCGGTGTAATGTACGATCCTCAAAAAAATGTAACACAGTTAAAGAATCCTTGGGAGAGCAAACGTCGTGGTGCCAGTACTAAGTTCCGCCCCTTTGGTGATTTTGATGCCTGTTATCATGGATGGGATATTGAAGGCGAGCCTTACACAAAAGCAGAAGGAACAAAGTGGGATTGGTGGCGTGCCCGTATGCTGGGAGGCAGAACCAACCATTGGGGTCGTATCTCTCTTCGTTTTGGACCAAAGGATTTCAAACGCAGAAGCATTGATGGTTTAGGTGATGACTGGCCGATTGGTTATGAAGACATCAAACCCTATTATGATCGTATTGATAAACTCATCGGCATCTTCGGTACAAATGAAGGATTGGAAAATGATCCTGATGGGTATTTTCTTCCGCCACCGAAGCCAAGGTTGCACGAACTCATGATTAAGAAGGCAGCAAATACAACTGGCGTAAATGTGATTCCTTCACGCTTATCTATTCTCACTAAAAAAATAGAAAGTACAACAGAACGTGGTGCTTGTTTCTTTTGTGCACAATGTGGCCGTAATTGCAGTATTGCCAAAGCCGATTTCTCATCAACCAATGTATTGATCTATCCTGCATTAAAAACAGGAAATGTAGATGTGGTTGCCAATGCCATGGCAAGGGAAGTGCTCACCAATAAAGAAGGTCTTGCAACAGGAGTAAGTTATGTGAATAAAGAAGACATGCAGGAGTACCAGGTAAATGGCAAAGTGGTGGTGGTTGCTGCAAGTGCATGTGAAAGCTCCAGGTTATTACTCAATTCAAAGTCACAACGTCATCCAAACGGGTTAGCCAACAACAGCAATGTAGTTGGTAAATATTTACACGATAGTACAGGTGCTGCAATGGGCGGTGTATTGCCACAATTGTTTGGTCGAAAGAAGTATAATGAAGATGGGGTAGGCGGAGCACATATATACTCGCCCTGGTGGCTTGACAATAAAAAGCTTGATTTTCCAAGAGGCTATCATATAGAGTATTGGGGTGGCATGAGTCAACCAGCATATGGTTTCGGTAATGATATTCATACATATAATGGTAAGTATGCTGTAGCAGGAAAAATGAAAGAAGCGGGTGGTTATGGTACTTCATTAAAAGAAGACTATCGTTATTTCTATGGTGCAGGTGTGGGTATGGCCGGAAGAGGTGAAGCAATTCCTCTTGAAACTAACTATTGTGAAATAGACCCAACAGTAGTTGATAAATATGGTATTCCTGTTTTAAAGTTCAATGTAAAATGGAGTGAGCATGAGATCAACCAGGCAAAACACATGAAAGAAACTTTTCGTGAAGTGATGCATAATATGGGTGCCGTAATCACCTGGGGTAATGATGGTCCTGAAAATGATTATGGATTGGAATCACCGGGAAAAATCATTCATGAAGCAGGAACTGTTCGTATGGGCAATGATCCAAAGAAAAGCGCATTGAATAAATACAACCAGGCACATGATTGTAAGAACCTGTTTGTAGTGGATGGTGCTGCTTTTGTATCGCAGGCAGATAAGAACATTACCTGGACCATCCTTGCATTAAGTATGCGTGCAAGTGAATACATTATTGATGAGTTGAAAAAAAATAATTTGTAGGCCCCCATCCGACTTCCCCCGAAAGGGGAAGCCATCAAAGCACAAAGCCAGCTTATCAATGTGCTTAATGATTAAGTGGCAGGTTGATATTCGTTGATGATAAAGGAAGGAAGATGAAATGCTTAATTACTATTGTTAAATAATAAAACAAAGCCCGGCCTCCCTCTCTACCGGAGAGGGAACGAGGGTGAGGCAATTATGAAAAGAAGAGATTCCATAAAAGCAATGATCGTTGGTACGGTTGCATCATCAATATTGGTGGATGCATGTACAACGGCAGATGAAAAAACAAAAGTGGCAGAGCAGCCAGCAGCCAGCACCATTGATCGTACAAAAGAAGAAGCCGAAAGAGAAGCTAAGCTGATGGCTGAAACTTTTTTTACAACACATGAACTGGCAACCATTGCTGTACTGAGCGATATCATTATTCCAAAAGATGAGGTAAGCGGCAGCGCAACAGAAGCTGGTGTTCCTGATTTTATTGAATTCATTGTAAAAGATATGCCGCATTATCAAACTCCCATGCGTGGCGGTTTGCGTTGGCTTGATATGGAATGTTTTGAACGTTATCAAAAAGCATTTAAGGATTGTGATGTTAAAAAGCAGATTGAATTGGTAGATGAAATTGCGTATCCTGAAAAAGCAAAACCCGAAATGAAAAGAGGAGTTGCGTTCTTTAATATGATGCGCAACCTTACTGCTACTGGTTTTTATACTTCACAGTTGGGAGTTAAAGATATTGGCTATGCTGGCAATACACCTAACCAATGGAATGGTGTGCCCGATGATGTGTTAAAACAGTACGGGTTATCTTATTCTGAAAAGGAATTGAAAGAATGTATTTCATTTGATAAATAGATTGTACTATGAGTAATAAAAGATCAAGAAGAGATTTCTTAAGAACCTCATCCGTTGCGGCAGCCGGTTTTTTTATCATTCCACGTCATGTGCTGGGCCGGGGATTTATTGCGCCAAGTGATAAACTCAATATTGCCGGCATTGGTGTTGGAGGCAAAGGTGCCAGCGACTTAGCCGAATTTGCAAAAAGCCCCAATGTAAATATTGTTGGTTTGTGCGATGTGGATGACCGTATGGCCAAATCATCCAGGGCACTTTTTCCCAAAGCAACCTATTACAAAGACTTTCGGGAAATGCTGGCAAAAGAAAAAAACACGATTGATGCGGTATCGGTTTCAACACCTGATCATACACATGCGATTGCTGCACTGGCCGCCATGCAAATGAAAAAACATGTGTACGTACAAAAGCCATTAACACACACCATACAGGAAGCAAGAATATTAACAGAGGCTGCAGAGAAATACAAAGTGGTAACGCAAATGGGGAACCAGGGAGCCAGTGGAGAAGGAGTCAGGCAAATGCAGGAATGGTACAAAGCTGGCGTAATTGGGCATGCACACACTATTTATGTATGGACCAACAGACCCGTATGGCCACAAGGTTTTGGAAAGCCTAAAAAGATAGCAGAAGTACCAAAAGAGCTTGATTGGGATTTGTGGCTGGGCCCTGCAAAATGGGAAGAATACAAAGATGGCTATGTGCCATTTAACTGGCGGGGATATTGGAGTTTTGGAACAGGTGCTTTAGGCGATATGGGCTGTCATTTAATTGATCCGGCTTTTAAAACTGTAGGTCTTGGTTATCCAACAGAAGTGGAATGCAGCGTGGCTGCTATTTATGAACAAATGTGGACGGCATCATATTATCCGGACAGTTGCCCGCCGGCATCAACCGTAATATTAAAATTTCCGGGCAAGAACAAGAAACGGGATATAGAATTACATTGGATGGATGGCGGCATCCGCCCCGAACGTCCGGAAGAATTAGGGCCCAATGATGTAATGGGCGATGAAGATGGTAGCGGAGGTGTAATCATAGAAGGCACTAAAGGAAAAATGATGTGCGGAACTTATGGCAGTAAACCAAGGTTATTATTTGCATCAGGAAATAAAGAAGTATCTGTTGCTAAAACAATTGAACGGGTGCCCGAAGGGCATTATGTTCAATGGGTAAATGCATGCATTGCAGGGTATGGAAAAAATAAACTCAGCTCTTCGTTTGATTATGCAGGTCCGCTTACAGAAAGTATTTTAATGGGCAACCTGGCCATCAGAAGCTGGATGATGAAAAGCACAGAAGGAAAATTTACCGGAAGAAAAAAATTAATGTGGGATGCAATAAATATGAAGATCACCAATTTTGAAGAAGCCAATCAATTTGTAACAAAAGAGTACAGAAAAGGCTGGGAACTAACAACGTAATTATTAAAGCAGAAAAATAAACGTATGAATAGAAAACTTCGCATGGCAATGATTGGTGGTGGTAAGGATGCATTTATTGGTGCAGTACATCGCCTTGCTATGAATATGGATGGACAAGTAGAATTGGTAGCCGGGGCTTTAAGTATAAATCCGGAAATAGCAGTTGAATCGGGTAAGATGTTGTTTCTTGATGAAGACAGGATCCATACTGATTATAAAGTATTGCTTGAAAAAGAAGCAGCCATGCCTGCTGATAAACGGATAGATTTTGTAAGCATTGTTACACCAAACTTCGTACACTTTGATCCGGCTATAATGGCATTGGATAAAGGCTTTAACGTAGTAATTGAAAAGCCAATCGCATTTACACTGGAAGAAGCCAAACTGCTGAAAGAAAAAGTTGAAGCTACCGGTTTGAGTTTATTGTTGTGCCATACATACAATGGTTATCCCATGGTAAAACAGGCAAAACAATTTTTAAAAAGTGGAGCATTAGGTAAGATCCGTAAAGTATATGTTGAATATCCGCAAGGCTGGTTAAGTACTTTCTTAGAAAAAACCGGGCAGGCACAAGCCAGTTGGCGTACCGATCCTAAGAAAAGCGGTAAAGCAGGAAGTATGGGTGATATTGGAACACATGCATTCAACTTAGCTGAGTATGTAACAGGCTTGCAGGTAACTGCGCTTTGTTCAAATATCAATATTGTGGTGGAAGGAAGAATGCTGGATGATGATGGTGCAGCATTTTTAAAATTCGATAACGGCGCAACAGGCGTGTTGATGGCAACACAAATTGCAGCCGGTGAAGAAAATAATGTGAAGATTCGTGTATATGGTGAGAAAGGTGGTATTGAATGGAAACACGAAGATGCAAATACATTATTAGTAAAATGGCTCGATAAACCAACAGAAATTTACAGGACAGGCGGAGTGTATAACAGTTCCTTTGCTGCACATAATACAAGAGTTCCTGCCGGCCACCCAGAAGGATTTTTAGAAGCCTTTGGAAATTTGTACAAAAATTTTGCATTAACAGTAAGAGCAAAAATTGATGGCGATCAACCAAAAGAAGAATGGCTCGATTTCCCAGGTGTAAATGAAGGTGTACGTGGAATGGCGTTTGTGAACAACGTCATTGAGAGTGGAGAGAGTGATGTGAAGTGGAAAGAGTTTGTTGTATAATTTCATAATGGATAATTGAAAAATGAAGACGATTAAGGGCCCCGGTATATTTTTAGCACAGTTCATGGACGACAAAGCACCGTTCAATGATCTAAAATCAATTTGTGCATGGGCAAAGGGGTTAGGCTTTAAAGCAGTACAGATTCCAACGCTGGACAGTCGTTGCTTGAATCTGCAATTGGCAGCAGAAAGTAAAACCTATGCCGATGAATTAAAAGGCATAGTCAATGAAGCAGGGTTGGAAATTTCTGAACTCAGTACACACCTGCAAGGTCAATTGGTGGCAGTGCATCCGGCTTACGATATTATGTTTGATGTGTTTGCTCCCGATGCTGTGAAAGGGAATCCCAAAGCAAGACAGGAATGGGCCGTACAACAAATGATGTATGGTGCAAAGGCTTCAGAGAATTTAGGTTTAACAGCACATGCAACATTCAGCGGTTCATTATTATGGCATGCATTTCATCCATGGCCACAAAGGCCCGATGGTTTGGTTGATGAAGCCTTTACAGAATTAGCAAAACGTTGGATGCCGATCTTAAATTATTTTGATGAGTGCGGTGTAAATGTTTGCTATGAAATTCATCCCGGTGAAGATTTGTTTGATGGAATTACTTATGAGATGTTCCTGGAAAAAGTAAACAATCATAAACGAGCCTGTTTGTTATATGATCCATCGCACTTTGTATTACAGCAATTGGATTATTTACAGTACATCGATTTTTATCATGAACGCATCAAAGCATTTCATGTAAAAGATTCTGAATTTCATTCAACCGGTAAACAGGGCACTTTTGGAGGTTATCAAAGCTGGCTCAACCGTGCTGGCCGTTACCGTAGTCCCGGCGATGGGCAGGTTGATTTTAAATCCATTTTTGCAAAACTTACTCAATATGGTTATGATGGGTGGGCCGTGATGGAGTGGGAATGTTGTATCAAACATCCGGAAGACGGAGCAAGAGAAGGAGCAGAGTTTATTAAGAAAAATATTATCAGGGTTACTGAAAAAGCATTTGATGATTTTGCAGGGGGGGTAAGCGATACTGCAACCAACAGGAAAATTTTAGGGCTGGATTAATAGCAAGTATGGCATACCTTTCACTAAGAATCTTCTATTTAACAATACAATTCTATTGACATGAAAAAGACTTTATTTACATCTGCCGTCGCACTTCTATTAATCGCATGTGGCGGATCTGGTACTGAAAATAAAGAGCAGCCAAAAGAAGAAGCAAAGCAGGAAGCTGCTGCCCCAGCTACACCATCAGACAATCCTGATTATGAAAAAGGGTTGGCATTGATTGCCGCAAGTGATTGTTTAACCTGCCATAAAGTGGATGAAAAATTAACGGGTCCTGCATACAGGGATGTAGCCAATAAATATGAAAAC
>JAYUTS010000001.1:0-11061 GCA_043754995.1 Chitinophagaceae bacterium | reverse complement strand
TGTATATAAGTTTTGATATTGATGGATTAGATCCAAAATTATGTCCTAACACCGGAACTCCCGTTATGGGTGGATTGGAAAGTGAACAGGTGTTTTATATTTTACGCAAGATTATTAAAAGCGGACGAAAATTAATTGGCTTCGACCTGAGCGAAGTGGGCATCAGTTCAAATGAATGGGATGAGAATGTGGGTGCCAGGGTATTGTACAAATTATGTAATTACTTACTTGCAAGTAACCCCAGGTAATCTTTATCAAAGACCCAGGCTACAGAAATCATTTTAATGCTTTCTTTTCCTTGTTCAATAACAAAAGCTAACTGCCTTCCCTGGTGCGGTTCTGTTATCAGCAAGTGTTTTAAGTTTGTATCTTTAGTGCACTATGCCAACATATAAAATTCCCATTTTTTTTGAACCTTTTGAAAAGCAAAAAAAAGCAGCAAGGCTTTTGCATTTGCTTGCAGGTTTTTTAATGATGGCCAATGCCTGGGGCGATTATAAACAACCCACACCCGATCTGTTGTTTGTAGTAGTGCAGGTTGCAGGCGCCATCCTCAGCGTATTGTTTGCAGTAGCAGGCAAACGCATGTTCAGCAACACCGCAGTAATGAATGGTATCTTCCGATTAGCCGAAGCAGGAGTATTGTTTTATGCTGCATGGTATTCATTTGGCATGAACCTCAGTTTCATGGGCATGTTGCAGATTATTGGAGGCTTGGGTCTGCTGTTATTATTTTTTACAGAGCGAAAGATCTTCTCCGCTTCCTATGTACGCATTGAAGAAAAAGGCATCTATACTCCCGGCAATATGGGCAACAGGTTAATTGAATGGAAAGACGTTGATAATATGCTCATCAAAAATGATTTTGTTTCCATCAATACAAAACAGAATCAATTTATCCAATATGAAACAGGTGTTGTTTTAAGTGAATTGCAAATGGATGAGATCAATGCTTATTGCAGAGAGAAATTTGCAGTTAGAAATCAGTAAACTGAGCTTAAATTAGCATCTTAAGTAATTCTTGTAATTCTTTATCGGGTATATTCTCTTTTTCAGATTTATCGAAAATCGTCAGCAGGTAAACGGTTGTCTGTACAATTTGTACGTATGTAATTACCCTTGCACCGCCCGACTTTCCTTTACCCTTGGAACTGATTCCAATACGTATTTTAAAACATTCATTCCCTAATGGGGAGTACCTTTGTACAGGGTTTTCTTTTAAACTTTCGATGAGTTGAATATACTCAACCTTAAGAGAAGCATGTTTTTTAGCCAGGCGTTTGAGTTCTTTTTCAAACTTGGGTATCGTTTTTACGTTATAACTCATTGATGAGGTCTTCCGCATTTCGTGTTTTCAACTTGCCCTTTTTTACAAGTTTCATTTCTTCTACAGCTTCCTCTATATCTTCAAATACTTTAGCCTTGTATGGAGAAATCGTTTTCGTTTTTACAAAAGAAAAATTTTTAAGTAGCTCCAGGATAAATGGAGCTTTTTTATCTTTTATGTCAAGTAACACTTTCATATATGTTTGTTTAACTGAAAATCAGGTATCGCAAATTTATATAAAAGAACTCATTTTAATGTTTTGGGTACGCTGTTTGGAGTCGAACAATTTTCTAAACCGGCCTTTATGGAATTTTTTCAACCTTGCATCTAAGGTGAAAACCTGCTGCTATGGCTACCCCACTTTCTGTTTCAATTGTGCACCCTGCCTACAGTAATCTTAAAAAGTTCAGCCCCGTTTTGCATTTTTTTGCCGGGCTGGTCTTTATTGCAGGCGCTTCTTATGAATTTAAAATGGATAACCGCATTACTGCTTTTTGCGAAGTAGTGATTGGGCTCGATGTAATTGCTCTTGCATTCATGCGGGGCTTTGCTGAAGACTCTTCCCGCCTCAATGCTTTGTTCCGGCTTATTGAAGTGATTGTGTTTGGAGGTTTGTCTATTCTTGCTATGCTTGAACAGTCCTGGATTACAGCCGCTCTTTTAGTTTTGGCGACAGGCATGTACTACTATGTTTTTTATTGTGAATTGAAACTGATCCAACGGGAAAAAGTGACCGTGCACCATCTTGGTGTTACGATCTCCAGTTTTCCAAAAGATAAAGAGCTCGATTGGGAGCAGATAGCCAGCATTGAAGCCCTGCCACACAGCATCTCCATTCAAACTCAAAAGAACAAAATGCACAAGTTTGAGTTTCAAAAAGCAATTGCTTTCGACGAACTGGAACAAATTCACGAATTTTGCAGACATTATCTGAAAGGTGAATAGTGAATGGTCAATGATGAATACCTGATCTGCAACCTTTCACCATTCACTATTCACCATTGACTATGTCCTTACAACATTCGCCATACATACTCTATTCAGACGGTAGTGGAAACATATTTGAAGATAAATCGCTATACGCCGTAGGTCGTGAAGGCTGGGATGCATTTCCTGTTGATCTTGATAACTGGATAGAACTGCCCGATGGAGGTAATCTCTATGAACTCCCTTCCCGTAAAGGAATTGGCATTGATGTTGAAACGGGCAATATGCGTTTGTGCGAAAAAGGATGGGCCGTTGCCGCTTTTATTCCACCTGCACATACAAGTTTATTTATTGCTGCATTTGAAAGCGAAAAAGATGCAGACACACTTCCTCTCTTTTGCTACACGGCTGTTGGTTGGTACAATGAAAAATTTTATGTAACCGCCGTTCGAACCGAACAGGATATCCGGCAGGAAAGTGTTGGGTATGATGAAGATAAAATTGAAACAGGTACACAACGATTATTAAAAGCTTACCCCGATAACCGATTGGTAAAACACTTAATGGAAAATTGTTGCCAAACATATAACTGTCCGGCTGCAAGAAATTTTTCATTGGGCCGATGGGAATGTCCTATTCCAGTTTCACCTGCATGTAATGCTAATTGTATAGGATGTATTTCATTTCAACCACAGGAAGAACATATACAAAGTCCGCAGGATCGTTTAATATTTAAACCAACTCCTGAAGAAATTGTGGAGTTTACTGTTCCGCATCTGGAAACAGCTCCGTATCCCATTGTTTCATTTGGACAAGGTTGTGAAGGTGAGCCTTTGCTCATGTGGGAAACGATGAGAGATGCTATCATTGAAATAAGAAAGCATACACAGAAAGGAAGCATCAATGTTAATACCAATGGTTCCAAACCAGATGCAGTAAAGATCTTATGCGAAGCAGGGCTCAACTCTATTCGTGTAAGCACCAACAGTGCAAGAAAACATATTTACGAAGCCTACTATCGCCCCAATAATTATGTGTTTGAAGATATTGTTGAAAGCTTAAAAGTTGTGAACAGCTTTGGTGGCTGGACAAGCATCAACTATTTTGTATTCCCGGGAATGACGGACAGTGTAGAAGAATATGAAGCACTTAGAAAGCTCATTAAAGAAACGGGGTTGAAAATGATTCAGTGGAGGAACTTTAATATTGATCCTGATTGGTATCTCGGGAAAATTGGTATTACAGAAACCAGTGAGATCATGGGCGTAAAACAATTTATGGAACTGATCCGTGAAGAGTTTCCTGATTTGAAGTTTGGTTATTTTAATCCGCCAATTGAACGCATCAAAGGAAACTTTGAAATGGATTTTGCGCATTTGTAAATGAATCGCCCACAATATATTTTACCATTCATTGTGCTGTCGCAATTTGCAGGCACGTCTTTATGGTTTAGTGGTAATGCCATTCTCCCGGAAATAAGTAAAGCATTTCAATTAGAGAAAGACGCATTAGCTATTGTTACCTCATCTGTCTTAATTGGATTTATCATCGGTACACTTTTATATGCTATTACAGCAATTGCCGATCGCTATAAACCATCTCTGGTATTTTTTATTTCATCGCTGTTTGCTGCTGCCGCAAATCTGCTGATCCTGTTACCTCAACAGGATTTTATTTTATTGGTTCTGTCAAGATTCCTTGTTGGTTTTTTCCTGGCAGGTATTTATCCTGTTGGAATGAAGATTGCTGCTGAATGGTATGAAAAAGGATTGGGCAAAGCATTGGGTTATTTAGTGGGTGCATTGGTGTTAGGTACTGCTTTCCCACATTTACTAAAACAATCTGACTGGAATTATAACTGGAAGCATGTGTTGCTGTTTACTTCAACCATTGCTGTTGCAGGTGGGTTGATCGTTTTATTATTTGCTTCAAAAAAAGAAACTCCAAAAAAAAGAACGCAATACTCTTTCTCTGCATTTAAAACAAGTTTTCAATCTGCTGATTTCAGGGCTGCTTCTTTTGGATACTTTGGTCATATGTGGGAGCTCTATGCGTTCTGGGCCTTTGTTCCGGTTCTGCTTTCTATCTATGCAAAAACAAACGGCTATGAGATGAACATTCCTTTATGGTCGTTCATCCTTATTGCAGCAGGTGTTCCAGGTTGTGTGATGGGGGGATATATCAGCACAAAACGAGGTAGTGCAAAAGTTGCTGCCAGTGCATTGTTGGTTTCTTTTTGTTGTTGTTTATTGGCCGCATTCAGTTTTGTTTTACCACCTGTTTTGTTTTTTCTTTTCTTATTCATCTGGGGTTTTGCAGTAATAGCAGATTCGCCGCAATTTTCTTCCATTGTTGCACAAACAGCAGTTGTAGAAAATAAAGGATCGGCTTTAACCATTGTTACCAGTATTGGTTTTGCCATTACTGTTGTAAGCATTTATGTATTGAACTATTTATTTGAAGCATTTTTTCAATCACCATATGTGTTGTTGGTGCTGGCACCGGGGCCATTGTTTGGTTTGTGGAAATTAAGACCGCTGCTCAAACAGGAAACATTTCATTAAACTAACGCTCTGCGAAGTCTCCAGACTTCGCAGTACTATGCTAAAAGTCTCCCGACTTTTCTATTATATTTCGTATCCTGTAAGAGACAGAATGCATAAAGCTTCAAAGTCTGGAAACTTTGAAGAACAGGTTATGGTGCAATAAGACAGGCTTCATAGTAAAACTCATTCTGTTATATTTGATGA
This sequence comes from Chitinophagaceae bacterium, assembly GCA_043754995.1. Lineage (GTDB taxonomy): Bacteria > Bacteroidota > Bacteroidia > Chitinophagales > Chitinophagaceae > Lacibacter. The sequence continues at coordinate 6,057 of JAYUTS010000001.1, read as the reverse complement.
ATGAAGCCAACGGCCCCCCGAAATAATATACTGCTTGGAATTCTATTGGCTGTTGCAGCTACCATTATCTGGAGCGGAAACTTTATTGTTGCCCGTGCAGTGATCAATGATATTCCTCCTGTTACGCTTGCATTTTTCCGTTGGCTCACTGCTGTAGTTCTTTTACTTCCTGTTGCGTGGAAACATTTGCCACATGCATGGAAGATTGTAAAACAAAACAAAGCTTATTTTTTCTGGACGGCTTTAACAGGTGTGAGCCTGTTCAATACATTTGTGTATATAGCAGGGCATAGTTCCACTGCTATTAATCTTGCATTGATTGGTACTACTTCATCACCCATTATGTCGGTGATATTAGCACATTACTTTTTAAAAGAACACATTCAGTGGAGAAGGGTTTTAGGCATAGCTCTTTGCTTATCTGGTATTGTGTTTTTATTAAGCAAAGGAAATTTTCTAAACCTGTTGCATTTACAATTTACAAAAGGTGATGGATGGGTGTTACTCGGCGCTTTAAGTTTTGCCATTTACAATATACTTGCAAGAAAGAAACCGGTTGAAATATCAGCTATTGGCTTTTTATTTTTTGTGTTTGCAATCGGCACACTCCTGCTTGTACCTGCATTTATTGTTGAATCAAATTACAGTAAACCGGTTGTATGGACATGGGGAACAGGTTCAGTAATCCTGTATCTCGGATTAGGCACTTCAGTTATTTCTTTTTTATTCTGGAATCGTTCTATAAAAGAATTGGGTGCAGGCAGAACAGCATTATTCGGAAACCTGATTCCTATCTTCAGCAGTATTGAAGCTGTGATCATTCTGGGTGAAAAAATCAACTATATTCATATCATCAGCTTTATACTAATTGTAACAGGCCTATTGATTGATAACAGTTACTTGCTGAAAAGAAAAATCACTGCAGGATAAAACCATATCAACTTATGAAAAAAGTCATCATCATAGGAGCATCTTCGGGCATTGGTAAAGAATTGGCCTTGCTCTATTTAAAAGCCGGGCATACTGTTGGTATTACAGGAAGAAGAAAAGCATTGCTCGAAGAAATACATCAACAATATCCTTCTCAAACATTCATTGAAGTGTTTGATGTAACTGGCCACAACAATATTCAGCACCTGGAATCTCTTATTAGTCAATTGGATGGAATGGATTTGTTTCTATACAACAGTGGTTATGGCGATGCAAGCAAGCACCTCAATTGGGAAATGGATAAAGCAACCACCCTTATCAATGTGAATGGATTTGTTGAAATGACGAATTATGCATTCAACTATTTTGTAAAACAAGATCATGGACAAATTGCAGGGATATCATCCATTGCTTCATACCGTGGTAACAGTTGGGCGCCTGCATACAGCGCCAGCAAAGCCTATATGAGTAATTATCTTGAAGCCATCACAATTAAGGCTTATCGTCTAAAAAAGAATATCACCGTCACAGATATTCAACCGGGCTTCGTTCAAACGGATATGGCAAAAGGAGATGGAATTTTCTGGAGTGCGCCTCTTGCAAAAGCAGGCCTGCAAATTTTTAAAGCCATTGAAAAAAAGAAACGCCGGGTGCAGGTAACCAAACGATGGAAGTATGTTGCATGGGTGTTAAAACATATGCCGTTCTTTCTATATAAAAAGATTGGGTGAGCCCCCATCCGACTTCCCCCTGAAAGGGGAAGCCACCAATGCACAGCCCTTGCTTTTTTAAACGCTTGATTAATTTTAATAGGAAGAAATAAAGTTAAACTCCTCAAAATATCAGCAACCCTTTCTTAACGTTTTCTTAAAAGCCTGTTCCTGTCTTATGCAATCTGGCATAGTTTTCCATCGTTAAGGGTAAAAGAAGTAATTTTAATGCATCAAGCTCTAACCATGCAGGCAAATACAAGCATCGAATCACAAAAAAATATCAAGGCAGCAGTTGTTACTATTGTTGTACATGGCGCTTTGCTGTTATTGTTTTTCTTTATTACCATTGCTATGGCAGTTCCTACTCCCCCAGTAGTAGAAGAAGGGATTGAAGTGAATCTTGGTAACAGTGATATTGGTTTTGGCGATCTTCAGCCATTAGTACCCGGCGAACCTGCTCCTGAATCAATGCCTGAAACTTCGCCACCCAAACAACAGATCGCAGAAGCAGTAGATGAAAAAGAAAAAGAAATAAGCAATCGGGATGATGCAGATGCTCCTGAAGTAAAGAAACCTGAAAAGAAAACAACTCCAACAAAAATTCAACCGGTGAATAATCCTCCGGTAGTAAATAACAAACCAGTCAACAATACTGTTGTTACTCCAACCCCTGCTCCTAAAAAACCAAAAGCTGTTTACAGCGGTGGTACAGGTACAGGCGGCAATAATTCTGATGCGTATAATAACAGCCGTAACCAGGGTATTGCAGGTGGAACAGGTGATCAAGGTAAAGCAAACGGAAATCCCAACAGCGATAATTACAATGGAAACGGCGGCAACGGATCAGGTGGGCCAAGAGTAACAAGTGGCTCCAGAAAAATTATTAAGTATTATTCATTCGACGGTGATCTGGAGAAAGCAACGATTAATGCTATTATTAAAGTATCGCCCGAAGGAAAGGGAACATTTGCTGGCTTTGGCAAAAATTCTACAGCCCGCACGCAAGCTTATGCCAATGCCATCATTGCATACCTTCGTAATATACAGTTTGATAAATCGGGTGAAGAATCAACAGTTACAGTTCAATTCAATTTCAAAGTGAACGATTAATTTTACCAGATGATTCGTGAGTTTAAGTTTCCTCTCATTTTATTTTTGTGCGGAGTGCTGATCACCATCTTTGGTGCATGGGCAAAAATTCTTCATTTCTCTTTTGCTGATATAACGTTAACTGCAGGCATGTTTTTGCAGGGTGCTGCTGTTGCGTATGCAATTTATATTTTGATCAGGACCAAATAAATATGCAACGGTTCTCTCTCCTATCTTTGAGTTGTAATGAACTACCAGCAAACAATAGACTATTTGTTTACCCGGCTACCGATGTTCAGCCGCATTGGCGCTGCTGCCATTAAAAAAGATCTGCATAATACAATTGAACTTTGCAAAGTTCTCAATAACCCTCAGCATCAGTTCAAATCCATTCATGTTGCCGGCACTAACGGCAAAGGATCAGTGAGTCATATGCTGGCAGCCATTTTACAAACGGCAGGTTATAAAACAGGCCTATATACATCGCCACATTTGCACGACTTCCGTGAGCGGATCAAGATCAACGGACAAATGATCAGTAAAGAATATGTGATTGATTTTACAAAACGTATTCAACCCATGATAGATGAACTGGAACCTTCATTTTTTGAAATAACCGTTGCCATGGCTTTTGAATATTTTGCCAAAGAACAAGTAGATATTGCAGTGATTGAAGTGGGGCTTGGCGGAAGATTAGACAGTACCAATATCATTATACCTGAACTGAGTGTCATCACTAATATTGGCTGGGATCATATGAATATACTGGGCAACTCGCTCGAAGAAATTGCATTTGAAAAAGCAGGGATCATTAAAGAGCATGTTCCGGTTGTTATTGGTGAAACCATTCCTGAAACAAAAGAAGTGTTTATGCAGAAAGCAAAGGATAGCCATGCCGCTGTAATACTTGCCAATGAGGAATTTGTTATCAATGAATATCAGGTATCTGCCAACATGCTTTCTTTACATATTAACGAAAAAGCTACCGGAAAAAACCTCGATTATACACTTGATCTGCCGGGCTTTTACCAAACTAAGAATATACTTACAGTTCTTTCAGCCATCAGGCAACTGCAAATGCAAAACTGGAAAATCAATGAAGAGCATATTCAAACTGCACTTCAGCAAACAAAAAAAATCAATGGCTTACATGGCAGATGGGAAGTGATGCAGGAAAACCCAACAGTTGTGTTAGATGTTGGACACAATGAAGATGGTATTCAACAGATCGTACAACAGATTAAACAAACAAAATACAATCAACTCCGCATCGTTATTGGAATGGTAAAGGATAAAGAGGTTGAAAAAGTATTGGCCTTGTTACCAAAAGATGCGATTTATTATTTTACACGGGCACAGATCCCCAGGGCTTTACCAGAGCCTGAATTACAAAACAAAGCGTTGTTGTTTGATTTGAAAGGGGAAACATTTGCAACTGTGAATGACGCATTAAATACGGCCATTGAGCATTCATCTGCTAAAGATTTAATCCTGGTTTGTGGCAGTGTGTTTTTGGTAGGAGAAGTAGATCAATCCGTCTGACGCCCTCGTCTGACGGAATTTATAATCATATCATTCTAACTCGTCAGACGATAATCAATACTTCAACTCACCCATCTTTTCAAAAGCATACAAGAGTGCTGTTACATGCATACTCTGCATTAATTTATTGTCACGAATCATTTGTTTCACTTCATCAATGCTGAATAAATGTACTTCAATATCTTCTGCATCGTCTAACTGCTGCTCTTTAACCAACTCCCCTCCTGTTGCTAAAAACACATGCATCAAATTATTATTGGTAGAAGGATTGGCCGTTGTGTTACAAATAAATTCAATCTTTTCAAACCGATAACCTGTTTCTTCTAGTAACTCTCTTGCACAGGCTTCTTCATAAGTATTATCTGTTGCATCTACACAGCCGCCGGGTATTTCCAAAATGGTTTGCCCCAATGCATGACGGTACTGACGGACAAAAACAACTTTGTTTTCTTTGGTTAATGCAACGGCGCATACCCAATCAGGAAATTCATATACATAATAGGGATCAATGATCTTTCCATCGGGCCGCACACATTTATCAGCACGCATGGTGAGCCAATTATCTTTAAACAAATATTTTGAAGACAAAGTTTTCCAGTTCATTTACCATTATTGTTTATTTTTTCTCTAATCTTTTCACGAATAAACTTAGCTTTCTCATCACCAATTTTCATCAGTTCAAAAATTTGAAATTTAATATTATTAAGCTCTATTAACTCTACACTACATTCTTCTTTTAGTGTTTCAAGAATGCTTAAAGAGTCAAGTGAAATATACTTATTGATTCTATCAACTTTATCCTGAGTCAAAAAACCTTCGTGGTGAAGAAAGACCATCCAATCTTTATTTCCTTTTTTAGAATTGCATTTCTTGCAACATGGCAACAAGTTATTAATTCGATGCCCGTAACCAGAAAACTCCTTTTCGTTTACCACTGCTTTTATATGATCCCAGGTTTCTGCATCATTACCACAATAAACACATATTAAATCATTATCGGGATCTTGTCCAAGTATTTTCAAGGCTAAGTCAATCTTTGATTCATCATATAAATCACTAATTGAAAGCGCAGAAGCAAACGCATGATTAATTGTTGTCTTTCTCTTATTAAGAATTGAATAATCTTGTAAGTGCCTTTTTATATCCTGCTTTCTCATCAAAAAGATTTATTGAAATAAATTTTACCATCCATTTCTTTCCCGCAACGAAGTGATATGTGCCACATGGTGTTTACCGTGCCATGCATACATACCCAGCAAATACCATAAGTCAAATTGTTTTTTTGATTGTGAATGAATATAGGTTCTCTTCCAGTCCTCTTCTGTAAGGCTTGAAAAAAGAGAAAGCAGTTTTGCATGAATCGTATGAATCATGGTCAAAGAAATATTAACGGGAAGCTCAGTGTATTCTACTGTTTCAGCCCATTTTGCTTCATCATATCCCATTACAGTAGGATTGTCTTCTGTTAATGTAAACTTTAAACGGCTAAAAGCATTCAGGTGACTGTCGCTTACATGGTGCACCACCTGCTTCACCGTCCAACCACCTTCACGGTAGGCGGCATTCAATTGTGCTTCATCTAAATTTTCTATTGCCTGCTCCAGCAAGCCCGGTAAAAATTTTATATCTGCCAAGCGCTCTGCCCTGAGTTCCTTGTTAAAAGGAGCTGGTTGATAATTACCAATGGGATAACGTAAGTCCATTTGAAAACAGTTTTTAGTAGTTAGCTGTAAGTCACAAGCAGCTAATAGCTTGCAGCTTACAGCTTCTTAGATTATTTTTT